>NZ_JBHXEG010000022.1:0-101385 GCF_042724935.1 Kitasatospora sp. NPDC127060 | reverse complement strand
CGCGGGGACGGGTCGCGATCCGGCTGTCCGACCGGTCCCCGCGCGGGCGGGGTCGGGGGCCGTTCGTACTCGGGGCCGAATCGTTCCCGCAATCGGCGGCGGCGGTCGACGAACCACAGCGCCGCGACGACGAGGACCACCACGACGGCGATCGGCACGATGATCGCGACGAGTTCTCCTGTCGACATCGGGCCCTCCTTGCTTCTTCTTCGGTTCTTCTCCGGGGTGGCGCGCGGCGCTGTCCACGGGGGGGCCACCGAGGTGGTCGTCGTCTCCTCCGATCCGCGGGGTCAGCCGGGTTCGGCCCGGGAGACGTAGTCCCGCAGCCGTTCCACCAGCGGGCGCTCGGGGGGCGGGAGGCGGTCGGCGGGACGTTCGGTCGGGGGCTGGTGGCGGGGCCGGCCGGAGGAGCGTTCCTTGGCCTCGCGCGCGCGGGCGGCGAGCTCCCGCAGTTCGGCCTCGGTGGTGACGGCCCGTACGGCCGGGAAGAGCCGGGCGTCCTCGTCGCCGGCGTGCCGGGTGACCTCCTCGGTCAGTCGGGCCACCAGGCGGTCGAAGTGGGGCGAGTCGACCCCGGTCGGCCGGAGTTCCTGCAGCAGGGCCTCCACCGCGCGGTGGTCGGCGAGTTCGCGTTCCGCCACGGCCGGTCCGTCGGCCATCCGGTCGCGGACCAGCGGGTAGAGGTGGAGTTCCTCGGCGCGGGTGTGGCGCACCAGTTGGTCGGTCACCTGGTCGGCCAGCTCCTTGCGGCGCGGGTCGCCGTGGGGCAGGCCGCTGAGTTCGCTGAAGTGGACCAGTACGGCCCGGTGGTCGGCGGTGAGCTGCTCCAACAGGTCCTCGTCGTGGTGCACGGCTCAGCCCTCCAGGGCGTCGGCGATGCGGTGCAGCACCCCGCCGCCGCTCGGGTGGCGCGGGGCGGTCTCGCCCACGGCCTGCATCCGCTCGCCGAGTTCCCGCAGTTCCTTGCGGCCGAGCGTGGCCCGTACCTTCGGGAACCAGTCCGCCTCCTCCTGCTCGATGTGCCGTTCGACGGCGTCGATCAGGACGGTGGTCTTGGCGTCGTAGCCTCGTCGCCGGGGGACATCCGGCTCAGCTCCTCGCAGAGGAGGTCGGCGACGTGGTGCTCCTCCTTGGCCCGGTCCATCTCCTCGGCGAGCCCTTCCACCTCCCGGCGGATCCTGGGGTAGACGAGTTCGTCCTCCAGGTAGGTGTGGACGGTCAGCGACTCGATGATCCGTCCGACCGTCCCGGCCCGGGCCTGGTCGTCGCCGTCCTGGGCGCGCGCCCGGTACTCGCGGAACAGGCCGCGGACCTCCTTGTGGTCCTCCCGCAGCAGGACGATGGCATCGTTCGACATCGCTCGGTCCTCCTCTTCAACTCCCCCGCAGGCCCGGCGTGTCCCCGGCCGGGGCCGGGCCAAACGCGGGCCGCGGAGAGGACCAACCCGGAGCGGGCCGCCGACCACCGTGGAACCCGGCTCCCGCCATGACGGTCGTCACGGCAGGTCGATGATCATTTGGGCTGGCGTCGGTGTCCGGTCGATTGCGATGATGAGCGACCTGGCGGGGTGAGGTGCCCCACGGGTGTTCGAAGGGGGGGCGCTGATGTCGCCGCACGAGATCGGGTTGTACGCGAGTGCCGCGGTGGTGGTCGGGGTGGGGTTGCGGACGCTGCTGCTGGTCGGGACCGCGGACGGTGCCGGAGCCGGCGGTTCGGCGGGCGGCGGTTCGGCGGGCGGCGGCACCGGACCGGCTGAGGTGCTGGCGGTTGTCCGGGCCGCCCTGGCGCGGCGGCCGTGGGTGACCGCCGTGCTGTTCGCCGTCATGGCGGTGATGGCCGTGGTCCAGTACGCGGTACCCGGCGTCGTCGAGGGTCTGATGCGCCGGCCGGACGCGCTGTCGGACGGGCAGTGGTGGCGTGCCGGGACGGCCCTGCTGGTGCAGTCCTCCGGGATCGGGCAGATCGCGTTCAACCTGGCGGCCCTGCTGGTGATCGGCGCCGTCGCGGAGTCGGTTCTCGGCTGGTGGCGGACCTTGTCCGTCTTCCTGGTCAGCGGTGTGCTGTCCCACGTGGTCAGCCTGGCCGGCTGGTCACCGCGCGGCGGTGGCGACTCCGTGGCCGTGTGCGGCCTGCTGGGGGCTCTCGCCGTCACCTGTCTGCTCCGCAGGAGCGACCTGGGGCTGCCGTTCAAGGGCGTCTGGATCGTGCTGCTCATCCCTGCGGTCGGGGTGTTCCTCTGTCTGCTGCACAACAACCACGGCGCCGGTCTGGTGGCGGGCTGCCTGCTCGGCGTGGTCCTCGCGCCCGGCACGAGGATTCCGCTGCCGCGGCCGGTCGCGGCGTAGCCCGGGCCGATTCCCGCCGGGCCGGTGTGGAACCGCGGATCCGGGGCAGACGCGGTCCCGAGGCCGTAAGCGTCGGCCCGTTACCGGAAACCGAGTGGAGGAGTGCACCCCATGGGTACCGAGGACAAGCTGCGCAACATGGCGGAGAAGGCCAAGGGCAAGGCCAAGGAGGCCGCAGGGAAGGTCACGGGCGACCGGGTGGTCGAGGCCGAGGGCCGGGGCACACAGATGAAGAGCGACCTCAAGCAGGCCGGGGAGAAGGTCAAGGACGTGGGGAAGGACTGACGCCCGTACCCGTCGGCGAGCCCGTCCGGGCGCCAGGGGTGCCAGGAGGTCGCCAGGCGTGCCAGGAGGTGAGGACGATGAGCACCACGGGGGAACCCGTGCCGGCGGACCCGCCTGAGCCGGTCGAGACGCCGGAGTCCCGGATGACCGGCGAGGGCGGTCCGCCACCGGAGCACGAGCAGGACAAGGGGCCGCAGGACGGCCCCGAGTTCGAGGTGACGGAACCGGCCCACGAACCGGAGTCCGGTCGCCGCTGACGCGGCGAACAGCGGTCCCGGGCGTGTCTGACGATTCCCGCCGGGCGCGCGAATTGTCAGACACGCCCCAGGAGCCGCTCGCCGTCCTGGGCGCGCAGGACCTCACAGAGCGCGCGCAGGGCGGCTTCCGCCTGGTCGATCTGCGGGTCGGTGATCCGGACGGACGGCTCGATCCGCAGGGTGGTCGCCGCGCTGGCGGTCGGGAAGACCCGTAGCGCGTGGGCGTTGAGGAGGTGGCCGGCGGCGGCGTAGCCGAGCACCCCGGCCCGGGAGAGTTCACTCAGCACCGGTGACGGGGAGTCGCTCTGGTCGCGCAGTTCCAGGCCGAGCATCAGTCCGCGGCCGCGCACGTCCACCACGACGTCCTTGAAGTCGTCGCGCACACCGGACAGTCGCTCCAGGATGCGTTCTCCCCGTTCGGCGGCCCGCCGGTACAGGGCGCCGCCGTCCGCCTCCAGCAGGTCGAGGGTGCGGGCGGCGATCAGGGTGGAGAAGGCGTCCTTGGCGAAGGTGGAGCTGTGCAGCAGCTCGAACTCGGGCCGGTGGCGCCGCTGGTGGACCAGCGTCACCGCGGCCTTGGCGAGGCCGCCGCCGAGGCTCTTGGCGAGCACGTAGTAGTCGCCGCGCAGCCCGATGGCCGAGCTCGCCAGGAAAGTGCCGGTACGGCCCATGCCGCTCTGCACCTCGTCCACCACGATCGGGCAGTCCGCCTCGGCGCAGATCCGCTGCACCTCGCGCGCGTACCCGGCGGTGAGCGGCCGGACCCCGCCCTCGCCCTGGATCGGCTCCAGCAACAGCGCGCACAGCCTGGGCAGTTGGTACTCGACGACGTCCACGGCGCCATCGGAGACGGCGAGGCCGAGCAGTGCCCGGCGCTCCTCGGCGACCGCCGTGGCCAGCGTCTCCGGGTCCTCGGCGGGGACGAAGCGACAGGGGGCGGCCAGGGCACGGAACGGCTCCCGGACGGCCGGGTTGTGGGTCAGCTGGACGCTGCCGACCAGCTTGCCGTGGAAGCCCCCGGCCAGCGCGAGCAGCACCGGCGGCTCCTCGCCGCGGGCCAGGTTGACGGCGCTGACGGCGGCGGCCAGCGCCTCGAAGTCCCCGCCGCCGGCCAGCCGTTGGGCGGCCGCACTGAGGGGCGCGCCGTCGCGGACGGCCCGGCGGGCCCGCTCGATGCCCTCGCCGATCCGTTCGAACAGCGCGGCCGCCTTCAGGCCGCGGTCCAGTTCGGCGTGCTTGACCGCGGCCTCCACCGCCTCGGCCCCGCTGTTGGCGAAGACAGCCAGGTAGCGGCCCGGGTCACCGGTCTCCCGGCGGAGGATGTCATTGAGCCGGCGGGCGACGGTCTCGGCGTACGGGTGCAGCGAGAACTGCGCGTGCACCGGCACCTGAGCGGCCAGCAACTCCTGTGCGAGAGCCGCCACTTCGGGGTGGTTGTGGCCGAGGATCGTCGCGCCGAAGCCGCCGACGAGGTCGAGCACGGGGATCTCGCCGCCGTCGTCGCCGCGCCGGTAGAGGGTGTCGCCCTCGGCGCGAACGTACTCGACGGCCAGGCCCAGGGTTTCCAGCTGGGCGCGGAGGAAGGGTTCGGCCAGACCGGTGGTGTTCATCGCGGTGCCTCTCTGGGGTGCCGGTCAGAGCCGGGTGTCGATGAAGCGGAGCAGTTCGTCGTCGTCGGCGTCGGCCAGTTCGTCGGCCGCGAGGGTGGCCGCCGCCGCGGCCCCCGGAGCGGCCCCCGGAGCGGCAGCGGCCGGGTCGAGCCGCTGGAGCAGGGTGCGCAGCCGGGCGGCGTGTTCCTCGCGGGCAGCCCCGTCCAGGGCGGCGAGGGCGTGCTCCAGGGTGTCCAGCGCGGCGGTGGCCGCCCGCTGCTCCTGGACGGAGCCCAGGAGGTGGCGCAGCCGCTCTGCGACGGCGGCCGGGTTCGGGTGGTCGTAGACCAGCGTCGCGGGGAGCTTGGCGCCGGTCAACCGGGCCAGCCGGTCGCGCAGTTCGAGCGCCATCAGGGAGTCGAAGCCGGCGTACTCGAAGGGCTCCTCGGCCGGGATCCGCTCGTCCGCCCCGAGCACCTCGGCGGCTTCGGCCCGGACCAGCTCCAGTAGGGCGCCCGGGTCGGTGGCGACCAGCCGTACCGGCTGCGGTTCGGCGCCGCCGGGCGCCGGGGCCGCCGGGTGCGGCGCGGCGAGGTCCCGCAGCAGCGCCGGAGCGGGTCGGCGGATCGCGGCGGCTTCCAGGGCCAGGGGCACCAGTACCGGACGGCCGTCGGCGATGCCCGCGTCGAACAGCCGCAGCGCCTCGGCGGGCTGGAGCGGCCGTACGCCGGTGCGGGCCAGCCGGGCGCGGTCCGCCCGGCCCAGGGCGGCCGTCATGCCGTCGGGGGCGTCCCAGGAGCCCCAGGCCAGCGATACGGCGGACCGGCCGGCGGCCCGGCGGCGGGCCGCGAGGGCGTCCAGGAAGGCGTTGGCCGCCGCGTAGCCGGACTGGCCGGCCGTCCCGACGATTCCGGCGGCGGAGGAGCAGAGCACCAGGGTGACGGGGAGGTCGCGGGTGGCCTGGTCCAGCCAGAGGGCGGCGTCCGCCTTCGGGCGCAGCACGGTGGCGAGCCGCTCGGGGGTCTGTGCGCCGACCACGGCGTCCTCCAGGACTCCGGCGGCGTGCACGACCACGGTCAGCGGTGCCTCGGCCGGGACGCCCGCGACCAGGGCGCGCACCTGCTCGCGGTCGGCGGCGTCGCATCGGACGGCCTCCGCGTGTGCGCCCAACTCGGCCAGTTCGGCGCACAGTTCGGCGGCGCCGGGTGCCTCGGGGCCGCGCCGGGAAGCGAGCAGGAGCCGACGGATGCCGTGCCCGGTCACCAGGTGGCGGGCGATCTGCCGGCCCAGCAGTCCGGTGCCGCCGGTGATCAGCGCGGTACCGGCGCCATCCAGCGCCGGACTGTCCGCCCCGGGTGCGGCCGCGACCAGACGGGGCACCCGGACGGCCGGGCCACGGAGGGCGAACTGCGGCTCGTCCGCCGCCAGCGCCTCGCCCAGGGCCGCGCCGACGGCTCGGGCGCACGCCTCGGGGCTCGCGTCGGCGGGCAGGTCGAGGTCGACGAGGAGGAGTCGGCCGGGGTGCTCGGTCTGCGCCGAGCGCACCAGTCCAGCCACCGCCGCCTGGGCCGGGTCCACCGGCTCACCTTGCTGGGTCGCCACGCCGTATCGGGTGGCCACGACCAGGCGGTGGTCCTCGTGGCGGGGCTCGGCCAGGAAGGCCTGGACGGCCGCCAGCACCCGGGCGGTCGCGCGCCGGGCGCGCTCGGCATCGTCGTCGGCGGCTGCGGCTGCGGCTGCGGCTGCGGCTGCGGCCTCGGGCACCGGCAGGAGCAGTAGCCGGCCCGAGGACTCCGGCGCCGCCGCCAGGTCCGCGACCGGCGTGACGGGGACGGGCTCCGCGCCCCGCACGGGCAGGTCCCGCCAGGCGACCCGGAACAGTGCGCCACCGCCGGCCGCCTGAGCCTGAACCTGCGCCTGGGCCTGGGCCTGGGCCTGGGCCTGCGGCGTCTCCGGCCAGTACCGCCGCCGCTGGAACGGGTAGGTCGGCAGGTCGACCCGGCGCGCGTCGGGCGGGAGCAGCGGCGTCCAGTCGACGGGCACGCCCCGGACGAACGCCTCCGCGAGCGAGCGGGCGAACCGGTCCCGCCCGCCGTCGCCGCGGCTGAGCGTCCCGCAGACCACGGCCGCCGGGCCCGCCCCGGTGTCGGCGAGGGTGGCCTCGATGGCCGTGCTCAGCACGGGGTGGGCGGAGATCTCGACGAAGGCCGTGCAGCCGTCGCCGGCGAGGGCCCGTACCGCCGGTTCGAAGCGCACCGGGTGGCGCAGGTTGCGGTACCAGTAATCCGGGCCGACCGGGCCGGTGTTCCACCCGCCGTCGACCGTCGAGTACCAGGGAACCGCCGGGGCCGAGGCCGGTACCCCGGCCAGGTGGCGGAGCAGCTCCGGTTCCAGCTCCGCCACCTGCGCGGTGTGGGAGGCGTAGTCGACCGGGATCATCCGGACGTCGATGCCGCGGCCCGCCAGTTCGCCGTGGAAGGCGCTGAGCGCCGCGCTCGCCCCGCCGACCACGGTGCGCTCCGGCCCGTTCACGGCGGCGATCTCGACTCCCCGGCCGCAGGCGCGGATCCAGTCCCGGACCCGGCGTTCGGGCAGCGGTACGGAGAGCATCCCGCCGCTGCCCGCGAGCCGCTCGCCGATGGCCCGGCTGCGCAGCGCGACCGTCCGGGCGGCGTCCGCCAGGGTCAGGGCGCCCGCCACGCAGGCGGCGGCGATCTCGCCCTGGGAGTGGCCGAGCACGGCCGCCGGGCGGACGCCGTAGGACTCCCAGAGGGCGGCCAGCGAGACCATCACGGCGAAGGACACCGGCTGGGCGACGTCCACCCGGTCCAGTGGCGGGGCGTCGGGCGCGCCGTGGACGACGCCGGCGAGCGACCAGTCGACGTACCGGGCGAGGGCCTGCTCGCAGGCCGCCATCCGCTCGGCGAAGACCGGCTCGGCCTGCCACAACTCCCGCCCCATCCCGGCCCATTGGGTGCCCTGGCCGGGGAAGACGAAGACCACGTCCTGGTCCGCCCGGTCGGCCGGTACGGCCCCGGTGACCAGCCCGGGTGCCTCCCCGCCCGCCGCCAGGGCCCGCAGCGCCGCGCGCACGGCCGCCGGGTCCGCGGCCACCACGACGGCCCGCCGTTCGAACAGGGATCGCCCGGCAGCCAGCGAGAGCGCCACGTCCTGCGGGCGGGCCCCACCGTCCAGCAGTTCGGCCAGCCGCCCGGCCTGGGCCGCCAGCGCCTCCGGCGTCCGCCCGGACAGCAGCAGCGGCACGAGCGGCGGCACCGACGGCACCGACGACGGCGCCGACTCGGCGTCAGGGGCGCCCGCCTGTTGCGGGGGGGCCTGTTCCAGCACCACGTGAGCGTTGGTCCCGCTGATCCCGAAGGAGGAGACCGCGGCCCGGCGCGGCCGCCCGCGCTCCGGCCAGCGGCTGGTCCCGGTCCGTAGTCGCACCGCGCCGCCGGACCAGTCGACCCGGCTGGTCGGCCGGTCGACGTGCAGGGTGCGCGGCAGCACCCCGTGCTGCAGCGCCAGCACCGTGGCGGCCACGCCGACGGCGCCGGCCGCCGCCTGGGTGTGGCCCAGGTTGGACTTCACCGAGCCGACCAGCAGCGGCTCGGTGCGCTCCGGCCCGTAGGCGGCGATGAGCGCCTGGGCCTCGATCGGGTCGCCCAGCACGGTGCCGGTGCCGTGCGCCTCGACCGCGTCGACCTCGTCCGGGCCGAGTCCGGCGTCGGCCAGGGCCCGGCGGATCACCCGCTGCTGGGCGGGGCCGTTGGGCGCGGTGAGGCCGTTGGAGGCGCCGTCCTGGTTGACGGCGGAGCCGCGCACCACCGCGAGCGGGCGGCGGCCGGCCCGACGGGCGGCGGAGAGCCGTTCCAGGACGAGGACGGCCGCGCCCTCGGCCCAGCCGGTGCCGTCCGCGGCTTCGGCGAAGGGCTTGCACCGGCCGTCGGGGGCGATGGCGCGCTGGCGGGAGAACTCGACGAAGGCGTCCGGCGTCGCCATCACGGTCGCGCCGCCGACCAGTGCCGTGGTGCACTCGCCGGCCCGCAGCGAGCGCACCGCCAGGTGCAGGGCCACCAGCGAGGAGGAGCAGGCGGTGTCCACCGCGACGGCCGGACCGTGGGTGCCCAGGACGTACGCGACCCGGCCGGCCGCGATGCTGGTGGCGCCGCCGGTGACCCGGTAGCCGTCGGCCGCGCGGGAGACCGGGACGCGCTCGGTGTAGCCGTTGGCGAACACCCCGGTGAACACCCCGACGTCCTGGCCGCGCAGGGCGGTCGGGGCGATGCCCGCGTGCTCCAGCGCCTCCCAGCTGGTCTCCAGCAGCAGGCGCTGCTGGGGGTCCATCGCGGCGGCCTCGCGCGGGGAGATGCCGAAGAAGTCGGCGTCGAAGAGCGCGGCGTCGGCGAGGAAGCCGCCGTGCCGGGTGTCGGAGCGGCCGGGGGCCTCGGGGTCCGGGTCGCCGAGCGTGGCGAGGTCCCAGCCGCGGTCCTCGGGGAAGCGGGTGACGGCGTCCCGTTCCTCGCTGAGCAGTTGCCACAGCGCCTCGGGGGTGGTGATCCCGCCCGGCAGCCGGACGGCCATGCCGGTGATCACGACCGGGTCGTCCCCGGTGGCTGCGGAGGGCGTCGGGTCCTCCTCCGCCGGGGCGGCTTCGCCGAGGCGGGTGCGCAGCAGCTCGACCACGGCGGCCGGGGTCGGGTGGTCGAAGGCCAGCGTCACGGGCAGCGTCAGGCCGGTGGCGGCGGCCAGCTGGTCGCGCAGCAGGACGGCCTTGAGCGAGTCCATGCCGAGTTCGGCGAAGCTCGTGGTGGCGCCGTGGCGGCGGCCGGGCGGGAAGCCGAGCGCCGTCTCGGTGGCGGCGGCGACCAGGGCGGGCAGGCCGTCCCGGCCGGTCGGGCGAGGGTCGGTCGGGCGAGGGCCGGTCGGGCGCGCCGCCGCCGACCCGTCCTCGACGGTGGGCAGCAGGGCCCGCAGGGCCGCCTGGTCGGCCTTCCCGGCACCGTTGCGCGGGATCTCCCCGACCAGGTGCAGCCGGACCGGGAGCTTGTGCGGCGCCAGCCGGTCGGCGGCGAACTCCCGCACCGCGTCCAGGGTCGGGGCGTCGCCGGGCTCGGCCACGGCCACCGCCACCACGGTCTCGCCCCACTCCCGGTGCGGCGCCCCGAGGACGGCGACCTCCCGCAGGCCGGGGCAGCCGGCCAGGGCGCGTTCGACCTCGGCAGGGTAGACCTTCTCGCCGTTCTGGATGATGACGTTCTTCAGCCGGTCGACCAGGTACAGGCAGCCGTCGGCGTCCAGCCGCCCGAGGTCGCCGCTGCGGAACCAGCCCTCGGCGTCCCGCAGGGTTTCCTCGCCGCGCCAGTAGCCGGGCGAGACGTGCTTGCCGCGCACCCACACCTCGCCCGGCCGGTCCGGCCCCGCGACGTCCGCGCCGGTCTCCGGGTCGACGATCCGCAGCTGGGTGAAGGGCATCGCCCGGCCCGCCGAGCCGGCCTTGGCGACGGTGAGTTCGGCGGGCAGGTAGCTGGCGAAGCAGGCGGTCTCGGTCAGCCCCCAGGCCTGCTGGAGCATCACCCCGCGCGCGGCGTAGTCGAGGACCAGCCCCGGCGGCACCGGCGCGCCGGCCACCACGGCGCCGCGCAGCGCGGAGAGGTCGGCGGCGGCGAAGCCGGGCTGGCGGGCGAGCAGGGCGTACATCGAGGGGACGGCGAAGAAGGTGTCGACCTTCAGTTCGACCAGGTCGCGCAGGGTGCGCTCGGGGTCGAAGCGCCGGCGCAGCACCGTGGTGCCGCCGTGGCCGAGGTTGCGCAGGGTGAAGCAGTTGAGCCCGCCGATGTGCGACAGCGGGGTGACCACCAGGTTGACGTCGTCCTCGCGGGTGGCCATGGCCGCGTCGATGTTGGCGGCGTTCCACCAGATGTTGCCGTGGGTGAGCCGCACCCCCTTGGGGCGGCCGGTGGTGCCGGAGGTGTACAGCAGGACGGCGAGGTCCTCCGCGTCCAGCGGCGCGGGTTGGCGCGGCGGCTGGGCGGCGGCCAGGGCGGGGCCGAGCGGCGTCCAGGGCGGGCCGGGCGGTTCGATGACCGGGGCGGCCGGGTCGTCGTCCACCAGCAGCAGCCGCGCGCCGGACTCCCGGTCGACCAGCGGCGCGTGGCCCGGCTCGGCCACCACCGTGTGGGCATCGCAGTCCCGCAGCAGTTCGGCCACCTCGGCCGCGCCGAGCCGGTGGTTGACCGGGACGAACACCGCGCCCAGCCAGCTGCAGGCGAGGTAGGCGACCAGCAGCGTCGGGCTGTTCAGCCCCAGGTAGGCGACCTGGCGGCGGGCCGTCACCCCGCCCTCGGCGAGCACCTCGGCGAGCCGCCCGGCCCGGTCCAGCAGCTCGGGGTAGCCGATGGCGGCTTCCTCGTAGTGCAGGGCCGGGCCCGCTCCGGGCCGGCGGGCCGCGCGGCGCAGTGCGTCGATCGGGGTGATCTCCAGATGCATGGTCGTCCTCCTGGTCGGGCGGGGCGCGGTCAGGCGGTGGGTGCGGGCGGGCCGGTGGGTGCGGCGCCGGCCGGCGGCGGCGGGAGCCAGCCGGTCCGGACGAAGAAGTCCACGTAGCGCCGGAACAGCGGCAGGTCGATCGGCGGGCAGGCGATGCCGGTTCCGGCCAGGGCCCGTTCGGCGGCGGAGACGTCCATCAGCGGATGGACGGCCTCGTGGCCGGCGATCCGCTCGAACGGGTCGAGCAGCGGGGTGAGCGCGTTGCCCGGGTCGGCGCGCACCGCGCGCTGCCAGGCCGAGAGCTCCACCTCGGGCAGCGAGTAGCCCAACTCCCTGAGGTATCCGGTCATTTCGCCGTACCCTTCGGTGCTGGTGTTCTGCAGGTGGAAGGTCCGGCCGGCGTTCCCGCGCTGCCCGGCGAGGGTGGTGATGGCCGCGCTGATGTAGTCGACGGGGGCCAGGTGGACGGCGCCCGCGGCCGCCAGCCCGGCCGGGACGGCCCCGGCCTGGACCAGGCCCTTGAGGCTCAACCAGAAGAAGTCCCTGGTCTGGCAGGCACCGTGGACCTGGTCGCCGCAGATCACGTCGGCCCGGTAGACCGTCACCGGCAGTCCGCGCTCCCTGGCGATCGCCACCACCTGCTCGGCCACCCACTTGCTCTGGGCGTAGCCGTTGGCCAGCGCCTGCGGCGGGCCGGTGGGGGCCGAGACGGCGCGCGGGCCGGGCGCCGGGGCCAGGGGCGTGAAGACGGCGGTGGAGGAGACGTGGTGCACCGGCACGGTGCGGTGCCGGGCGGCCAGCCGGAGCACCTCCCGGGTGCCGTCCACGTTGGCGGCCCGCAGTTCGGCGTACGGGCGCAGCCAGTTGACGGCGGCCCCGGCGTGGTGGACCACGTCGACGGTCCGGGCCAGCCGGTCGAACTCCAGCTCGGTCAGGCCGAGTCGGGGCTGCGCGAGGTCGCCGACCACGATCGCGAGCCGGTCCTGGTCGATCTCCTCCCACACCCGGTACCAGCCCAGCCGCTCGCGCAGCCGCTCGGTGGCCGCGGCGTGGTCGGCGGCGCGCACCAGGCAGTGCACGGTCGCCTTGGTGGAGCGCATCAGGTCGCGCAGCAGGAAGGCGCCGAGGAAGCCGGTCGCACCGGTCAGCAGCACCTCCCGGGGCTCGGCGGCCTCCTCGACCACCTCGGCGGCCGGGCGGACGTCCTCGTCCAGACGGACGTCAGCCGCGAAGCCCCCGGCACCGGCGGCCGTCTCGGCCCCGGCGGGTGTCTCCGGCAGGGCGAGCTCCGACACCAGGTGGTCCGCCAGCGCGGCCGGGGTCGGGTGCGCGAACACCGCCCCGGGCGCCAGCCGCAGGCCGGTCAACGCGTCCAGCCGGTTGCGCAGTTGGACGGCAGCGAGGGAGTCGAAGCCCAGCGCGGGGAAGGCGTCCTCGGCGCCGACGGCCGCGGCGTCGGGGTGGCCGAGCACCCGGCCGGCTTCCCTGCGGACCAGGTCGACGGCCTCGGCCCGGCGCCGCTCCGGCGACAGCCCGGCGATCGTCCGGGCCAGGGACTCCACCGCCGCCTCGTCCGTCCCGGCGCGGGGCCGCGGCGGCAGCGGGGCGAGGCCGGTGAACACGGTCGGGAGGTCGGCGGGCCGGCGCCGCAGCACGGCGAGGTCCAGCGGGGCGGCCAGCACGGCGGCCCGCCGGCCGTCCAGCGCCGCGTCCAGCAGCGCCGGGCCGTCGGCCGCGGTGACCGGGCGCAGCCCGCTGCGGGCGATCCGCCGCAGGTCCGCCTCACCCAGGTGTCCGGCCATGCCGCCCCCGCCCTGCCAGAGGCCCCAGGCGATCGCGGTCGCGGGCAGGCCGAGTCCGGCCCGGTGTTCGGCGAGGGCGTCCAGGAAGGTGTTGGCGGCGGCGTAGTTGGCCTGGCCCGGCCCGCCGACGATCCCGGCGACCGAGGAGAACAGCACGAAGGCGGACGGCCGGTGCGGGAGCGTCAGCTCGTGCAGGTGCCAGGCGGCGTCCACCTTGGGGCGCAGCACCGCGGCCAGCCGCTCGGGGCTCAGCGCGCCGAGCAGGCCGTCGTCCAGCACCCCGGCCGCGTGCAGCACGGCCGTCAGCGGCCGGTCGGGCGGGACGGTCGCCAGCAGTGCGGCGAGCGCGGCCCGGTCGGCGACGTCGCAGGCCGCCACGGTGGCCCGGGCGCCGAGCGCGGCGAGTTCGGCCACCAGGGCGGGCGCCCCCGGGGCCGCGAGCCCGCGTCGGCCGGTGAGCAGCAGCCGTGTCACGCCGTGGCGGCGCACCAGGTGACGGGCGAACACCGCGCCGAGGGCGCCGGTGCCGCCGGTGATCAGGACGGTGCCGCCGGTTGGCACGGCCCCGGCCCTGGGCGAGGCCCCGGTTCCGGCACCGACACCGACACCGACACCGGTTCCGGTTCCGGTTCCGGTTCCGGTTCCGGTTTCGACACCGACACCGGTTCCGGACGAGGCCCCCGGCACGGCCCGGGCCAGGCGCGGGACCAGCAGCCGGCCGGCCCGGACCGCCGCCTGGGGTTCGCCGGAGGCGAGCAGTGCGGGAAGGGCGGCGGCAGAGGCCGGGTCGTCGTCGAGGTCGACCAGGACGATCCGGTCGGGCGCCTCGGACTGGGCCGAGCGCAGCAGGCCCCATACGGTGGCGGCGGCCGGGTCGGTGACCCCGGCCACGGCGCCGCTGGTCGCGACGACCAGCGGTACGGTGGCGGTGCGTTCGTCCGCCAGCCATGACTGGGCCAACTGGAGTGCTTTCAGGGCCAGTTGATGAGCCTGGGTCGGGACGCCGCCGCCGGGCGCGGGCACCAGCGGGGCGAGCACGGCGTCGTACTCGCCGATCGTGTCCATTGCCTCCGCGAGGTGCGCGACCCTGCGGGCCGAGGGCGGCACGAACGCGGTGCCGTCGGTGAGCACCGCCCAGGTCACCGGTGGCACGGACGGCGGCGGGGTCACCGGGGTCCAGTCCAGCTGGAACAGCCCGTCCCGGGCGCGGGACCGTTCCTCCGCAGACACCTGGTCCTGCTCGGTCGGCGGCCGCAGGACGACGGTGGCCACCGAGGCGACCGGACGGCCGCCGGGGTCGGTCAGCCACAGCGCCGTGCCGTCCGGCCCGGGGGTGATCCGGGCCCGTACCCGGGTGGCGCCGGTGGCGTACAGCCGGACCCCGCGCCACTCGGCGGCGCGCCCGGGACCGGCGCAGCGCAGCACCGTGTCCAGCAGCTCCGGGGGCAGGCCCCAGTCCTCCGCCGGATCCTCGGTCAAAGCCACCTCGGCGAACGACTCCCCGTCCGAACGCCAGAGCGCCGTCACTCCGTCGATCTCCGTGGGCACCGCTTCCGCGCCCGGCGGCGGCCACGCCTCACCGTCGGGGGCCGGCTCGGCGGAACCCCGGCTGAGCGCGCCCGTGGCGGTCGACGTCCAAGCCCCGCTCTCCCCCGCCCGGGTGTGGACCGCGAAGGCGCGCCGCCCGTCGCCGTCCGCCGGGGCCAGCACCAACTGCGCCTCCACCGCACCGTGTCGGTCATGGACGATCAGTTCGTCGAGCACGCCGTGCCCGGCCTCCTCCCCCGCCCGCAGGGCCAGTTCCACCAGTTCGGCCGACGAGCCGCCGGGGAGGCGTCCGCCGAACACCAGCTCGCCGCGCCCGGCCAGCTCCGTCACACCGGTCAGCAGCGGGTGTCCGAGCGCCCGCCCACCGGGACCGGCGTCCTGGCGCGTGGCCCGGGAGGGCGTCAGCCAGTACCGCTGCCGTTCGAACGGGTACGTCGGCAGCTCGGCCGCCGCCCGCCGGGCCGGGCCGAGCACGGCCCGCCAGTCGACCGGCACCCCGGCCGCCCAGAGCGCGCCCAACGCCCCGATCAGGCCGGGTGCCTCGGCCGAGCCCGCCCGTACGCTCGGCACCGCCGTAACCGGCCGCCCGCCGCCGTCCAGGCAGGCCTCGATCAGCGGCGACAGCACCGCGTCCGGGCCCACCTCCAGGGCCGCCCCGACCCCCTGGGCCGACAGGGTACGGACGGCGTCCAGGAAGCGGACCGGGCGGCGCAGTTGGGCGGTCCAGTGGTCGGGAGAGCACAGCTCCCCGGCGGTGGCGAGGCGCCCGGTCACCGTGGACACCAGTGGCAGCGTCGGGGCGGCCAGCCGGACGCCCGCCACCGCCCGCCGGAACTCCGGAAGCATCGGGTCCAGCCCGGCCGAGTGCACCGCCCGGCTGATCGTCAGCCGACGGGCCCGGCGGCCGCGGCGCTCGACCTCGACGGCGACCTCACCCACCGCCGCGGCGTCGCCGGACACCACCACCGAGGCCGGGCCGTTCACCGCCGCGAGCGACACCCGCCCGCCGTGCCGCGCCAGCAGCTCGACCGCCTCCGCCTCGGAGGCCTCCAGCGCCACCACCGCCGCGTCGGCGGGCAGTGCCTCGACCAGCCGGCCGCGGACGGCGAGCAGGGTCGCGGCGTCCGGCAGCGCCAGCACCCCGGCGACGTGGGCGGCGGCCAGTTCGCCGACCGAGTGCCCGGCCACCACGTCGGGCCGCACTCCGACGGACTCCAGCAGCCGGAACAGCGCGACCTCGAAGGCGAACACCGCCGCCTGCGCGTACCCGAACCGCTCCAGCGCTCCCCCGCCGGCCAGCACCTCGCCGAGCGGCGCCGGCAGGTGCGGGTCCAGCGCGGCGCAGACCTCGTCGAAGGCCGCCGCGAACGCCGGGTACGCCCGGTGGAGGCCGCGGCCCTGCTCCGGGCGCTGCGAACCGTGCCCGGGGAACACGAAGGCGAGCCGCCCCGGCCGTACCGGCTCCGCGCCCGGCTTCCCGTCCGCCTCCTCGGCGAGCGCGCGCAGCGCGCGCAGGAGGGCGTCCCGGTCGGCGCCGACCAGGGCGGCCCGGTGCTTGAGCGCGGCGCGACCGGTGGCGAGGGTCTCGGCCACGTCCCGGGGCGAGGCCTCGGGGCTCCGTGCCAGGTGGTCCAGCAGCCGGGCGGCCTGGGCGCGCAGGCCGCTCGCCGTCGCGGCGGACAGCAGCCACGGTACGGCGGGAAGCGGGGCCGCCTCGGGCGCCGGTTCGGTCTCGGGTGCCGGTTCGGTCTCGGGTGCCGGTTCGGTCTCGGGCGCCCGCTCGGCTTCGGGTGCCCGCTCGGCTTCGGGCGCCTGTTCCAGCAGCACATGGGCGTTGGTCCCGCTCACACCGAATCCCGAGACCCCGGCACGGCGCGGCCGGTCCGCCGATGGCCAGGGCCGCCGCTCGGTGAGCAGCTCGACCCCGCCCGCCGCCCAGTCGACCAGCGGCGTCGGCCCGTCCACGTGGAGCGTCGGGGGCAGCACGCCGTGCCGCAGGGCCTGCACCGTCTTGATCACCCCGCCGATCCCGGCGGCGGCCGTCGCGTGCCCGAGGTTGGACTTGACCGAGCCCAGCAGCAGCGGCCGTCCGGCCGGGCGGTCCGCGCCGTAGACGGCCTGCAGGGCCTGCGCCTCGATCGGGTCGCCGAGCCTGGTGCCGGTGCCGTGGCCCTCGACGGCGTCGACCTCGCCGGGGGTGAGTCCGGCGTCGGCCAGGGCGCTGCGGATCACCCGCTGCTGCGCGGTGCCGCTCGGCGCGGTCAGCCCGTTGGAGGCGCCGTCCTGGTTGACGGCCGTGCCGCGCACCACCGCGAGCACCCGGTGGCCGTGGCGGCGGGCGTCGGCGAGCCGCTCCAGCAGGACGAGCCCGGCGCCCTCGGCCCAGCCGGTGCCGTCCGCCGCCGCCGCGAAGGACTTGCAGCGGCCGTCCGGGGCCAGGCCGCGCTGCCGGGCGAAGTCCACGAAGCCGAGCGGCGAGGCCAGGACCGTCACCCCGCCTGCCAGGGCGAGCGTCGATTCGCCACTGCGCAGCGAGCGCACGGCGAGGTGCAGGGCCACCAGCGAGGAGGAGCAGGCGGTGTCCACGGTGACGGCCGGGCCGTGGAAGCCGAAGGTGTACGCGATCCGGCCGGAGACGACGCTGCCCAGGCGCCCGGTCAGGAGGTAGCCCTCGTACTCGGCCGGGGTGTCCGGGCCGAGGTAGGACTGCTCGGTGGCGCCGGCGAACACCCCGACGTCGGTGCCGCGCAGGGTGGTCGGGTCGATGCCCGCGTGCTCGAACACCTCCCAGGCGGTCTCCAGCAGGAGCCGCTGCTGCGGGTCCATGGCGGTGGCCTCGCGCGGGGAGATGCCGAAGAACCCGGCGTCGAAGCGGGTGGCGGTGTCCACGAAGCCGGCCTCCCGGGCGTAGGACGTGCCGGGCACCTCCGGGTCGGGGTCGTAGAGGGCGTCGAGGTCCCAGCCGCGATCGGTGGGGAACGGTGTGACGGCGTCCCGGCCGTCCAGCACCAGCCGCCACAGGTCGTCGGGCGAGGCGACGCCGCCGGGGAGGCGGCAGGCCATGCCGACGATCGCGATCGGCTCACCCGCGGGCGGGGGCGACGGCAACTGCGGCTGAGCGGACTCCAGTTCGGCGATCCTGCGTCGTGCGTCGCGCAGGTCGGCGGTGACCCAGCGCAGGTAGTCGACGAGCTTCTCCTCGTCCGACATGGTGGCTTCCTCTCTCGGCGGGCGTGCTGTCAGCTCCGGATCGACCGGCGCCGTCAGGTCCGGGCCCGGCCGAGCTCGTTGTCGATGAGGTCGAACAGCTCGTCCTTGGTGGCGGTCTCCAGCCGCCCGAAGCGGTCGAGGAGGTGCCGCAGGCGTTCGGTGACGGCGAGTACTTCCGCGCCGCCGGCCGGCAGGCCCGCCAAGGCCTCCTCCAGCCGGTCGACTTCGGCGAGCGCGGTCAGCCGGTCGGTGCCGGACGGCCGGTCGGTGCCGGACGGCCGGTCGGTGCCGGACGGCCGGTCCGCTGCGGCCATCAGGTCGAGCAGCAGATCGGCCACGGCCTCCGGGGTGGGATGGTTGAACAGCACGGTGACCGGAAGCTCCAACCCGGCCAGCGCCGCCAGTCGGTTGCGCAGTTGGACGGCGGTGAGCGAGTCGAAGCCGAACTCCCGGAAGGGGCGGCCGACTTCGATCGTCATCGGGTCGGCGATCCGCAGGACGGCCGCCGCCTCGGCGCGCACCGCGTCCAGCAGGTGGGCGCGTCGCTCCCCGGCCGGTAGGTCGGCGACGTGCCGGGCGAGCGCCCCCGCGTCGCCCGCCGCCGACGCAGACGAAGCGGACGAACCGGAGGAGGCCGAAGAGGTCTCGGGGTCAGCGGTCGTGGTCGGCTCCAGCCAGTAGCGCTCGCGCTGGAACGGGTAGGTCGGCAGGTCGACGTGCCGGGTGCCGCTCCCCGCGAAGAAGGCGGACCAGCCGACGGCCGCCCCGGCCACGTACCGCCCGACCAACGCCCGGACGACGGCGTACGGCGCCTCCTCGCCGGGCGCGGCCTCGGCTCCCAGGACCAGTACGTCCTCCAGTCCCTCCGCGATCGGGCCCTCACCCGCCAGGGCGCGCTCGGCCCAGCCCTCCGCGTCCGCCCACCGCTCGACGGGCTCCTCACGACCGCTCGCGGCCGAGATCAGGGGCAACGTCGGCGCGGCGAAGGCCAGCGCCGCGACCTCGCGCCGGAACTCCGCGCGGGCCGCCGGCTCGTCGCCCTGCCGGAGCAGGCGCTCGCGGGCCGCGAGCAGGGCCACCGCGTCCGGCGCCGAGAGCACCCCGGCGAGGTGGGCGGCCACCACTTCGCCGCCGCCCCGGCCGACCAGTGCCGCCGGGCTCAACCCCCAAGCGACATACAGCCGGTGGAGCGCCATCTGCGCCGCGAACCCGCCCGCGGCGGCCTCCTCGCCGGCGTCCCCGACCGCCTCCTGGTACGCCTCCTGGTACGCCGTCGCGAACACCGGGAAGGCGGATCGGAGTTCGGCCACCGCGCCAGGACCGGGCCCGTCCCCGTCCGGGCACAGGAAGACCGTCCGCGCCTGCCGCTCCGCGCGCCGGGCCTCGCCCGCAGCAAGGTCTCCGGCCAACTCGCCCAGCGCTTCGACGAGTTCGGCAGCCGTCCGGCCGACCACCGCCGCCCGGTACGGCAGCGCCGCCCGGCCGACGCCCAACGTCCGGGCGACGTCCCGGTGATCCGGAGCCGGGCCCGGCCCGCCGACCAGCGACAGCAGATCGCGCGCCCGCTCCGCCAGAGCCCGGGCGGAGCGGGCCGAGAGCACCCACGGCACCACCGGCGGCGCGGCCCGCACTGCCGAGGGGTCGACCGGCTCCTCCGGCGGGGCCTCCTCCAGGATCACGTGCGCGTTCGTTCCCCCGAGCCCGAAGGAGGACACCGCCGCCCGGCGCGGACGGTCGACCGTCGGCCAGTCACGGGCCTCGGTGAGCAGGGCGAGCGCCCCCGACTCCCAGTCCACGTGCGGGGAGGGCTGTTCGGCGTGCAGCGTCGCGGGCAGTCGGCCGCGCCTCAGCGCCTCCACCGTCTTGATCACCCCGCCCACCCCGGCGGCGGCCTGGGCGTGCCCGAGGTTGGACTTCAGTGAGCCCAGCCAGACCGGCCGCTGCGCCGGGCGCTGCCCGTACGTGCGCAGCAGTGCCCGGGCCTCGATCGGGTCGCCGAGCGCCGTCCCGGTGCCGTGGGCCTCGACGGCGTCGATGTCCTCGGTGGTCAGGCGGGCGTCCGCGAGGGCGGCGCGGATCACCCGTTCCTGGGCGGGACCGTTGGGCGCGGTGAGGCCGTTGGAGGCGCCGTCCTGGTTGACGGCCGAGCCCCTGACGACGGCGAGCACCCGCCGACCGTCCCGGCGGGCGTCGGACAGCCGGGCGAGCATCAGCAGCCCGGCGCCCTCGCCCCAGCCGACGCCGTCGGCGCTCGCCGAGAAGGCCTTGCAGCGACCGTCCGGGGCGAGGGCCCGCTGGCGGGAGAAGCCGAGGAAGGCGGCGGCGGTGGCCATCACCGTGACGCCGCCGGCCAGGGCGAGGTCGCACTCGCCGCGGCGCAGCGCCGCGCAGGCGAGGTGGAGGGCGACGAGCGAGGAGGAGCAGGCGGTGTCGACGCTGACGGCGGGGCCCTCCAGGCCGAAGGCGTAGGCGAGTCGGCCGGAGAGGACTCCGGGGGCGCTGCCGCTGAACAGGTAGCCCTCGAAGTCTTCCCGGGGCAGATCGGGCCGGCTGCCGTAGTCGTTGTACATCACTCCGGCGAACACCCCGGTTCGGCTGCCACGGAGGGTTTCGGGCGCGATCCCGGCGTGTTCGCAGGCCTCCCAGGCGATTTCCAGCAGGATGCGCTGCTGGGGGTCGGTCCCGAGGGCCTCCCGCGGGGACATGCCGAAGAATTCGGCGTCGAATCGATCGGCGCCGTACAGGAATCCGCCTTGTTCGACGTAGCTCGTGCCGACGGTGTCGGGGTCGGGGTGGAACAGGGAATCGAGCGGCCAACCCCTGTTCGCCGGGAATCCGGAAACGGCGTCGACGCCCTCGGCGACCAGTTTCCAGAGCAGTTCGGGCGAGTCGGCGCCGCCGGGGTAGCGGCAGGCGGTGCCGATGATCGCGATCGGTTCGCACTGGCGCTCCTCCAGGGCCCGCAGCCGCTCCCGGGTGTCGACGGCGTCGGCGACCACGCGCTTGAGGTACTGGCGCAGGGTGTCATTGTCGGCCACGTGGGTCTCCGGTCCTGGGGCGGGCGGGCGGGGGCGGCGTGGGATCGGACGATCGCGCACGCACCCTAGCCGGGTAGCTGATCTCTATCAGATCTGACCCGCCGTCAACATTTCGAGCAGGAAAGTATGCAGAGCATGCAATCGGCTCGGCTTTTCCAAGGCAACGTCAAAATGTCTGTTCCATAGGCCAGTTCGGATACGATCACCGGGCCTCCCCGCCCATTCCGACACCTCGGGAACGCTCTTGGCACTCGGCAGGTCGACCCGGCTGCCCTCGCTCACCGGTCTGCGCTTCATCGCGGCGGCAGCGGTGGTGGCCCAGCACTCCAGCCTGATCTGGTCCCACGGGCACGGCGAGAACGCAACCCTGCTCCGACTGGGCTTCGCCGCGGTGACGTTCTTCTTCCTGCTCAGCGGCTTCCTGCTGACCTGGGCGTGGCGGCCGGACCAGCCGGTCCGGGTGTTCTGGCGCCGCCGGCTGGCCCGGATCATGCCCACCCACCTGGCGACCCTGCTCGCCGGGGTGCTGCTGCTCGCGGCCGCCGGGCAGGCCGTGCCCCTGCGGGCCTGGCTGCCCAACGCGCTGCTCCTGCAGACCTGGCCCCCCGACTTCGACCTGCTCGACCCCGGGGTGAACGGGGTTTCCTGGTCACTCTGCTGCGATCTGGCCTTCTACCTCCTGTTCCCCGCCGTCGCCCGCCGCGCGGCCGCGATCCGCCCCGAACGGCTCCGGCACTGGGCCGCCGCGATCGTCGCCGTGATCCTGCTGATCCCGCCACTGGTCACGGCGGCGCGCCCGCTGCTCGACGGGCCGCCCTTCGGACTCGGCGTGACGCTCCGTCAGATCTGGTTCTGCTACACCTTCCCGCCCGCGCGGATGCCGGAGTTCCTGCTCGGCATGGTGCTGGCCCGGCTGGTCCGGGAGGGCCTGCTCGACCGGGTCCGGACCTGGCACGGCGCCGCCGCCTTCGCGCTGCTCTACCCTCTCGACCAGCTCTCCCCCCTGCTGTTCGGCGTCGCCGCGATCACCGTCCTCCCGCTGGCCGCGCTGATCGTCGGGGCCGCCAACGCCGACCGCCTGGGCCGGCCCTCCCGACTCGCCCACCCGCTGGCCGAGCGGCTCGGGGCGCTCTCGTTCGCGCTCTACCTGACGCACTACCTGGTGATCGAGCACGGCGACGCGCTGCTCGACCCGCACGGCACCGCCGACGGGCTCCGCCCACTGCTGTACACGGCCGTCCTGGCCCTCACCTCGCTGGCGGCCGCCTGGCTGCTGCACGCCGTCGTCGAGGAGCCGATGGTGCGCGTCCTGAACGAACCGCGCCGCGCCCGGCCCGCCGAACTCCTCGCCACCGCCGACCGGAGGGAAACCCCTTGACCACCGCCCGCACCCCCGTCGCCGTGCTCGGCCTCGGCCTGATGGGCACGGCCCTCGCCGACGCCTTCCTGGCCGCCGGGAACCCCACCACGGTCTGGAACCGTACGGCCGCCCGCGCCGACGGCCCGGCCTCCCGGGGCGCCCGGCGCGCCGCCACGCCCGCCGAGGCGGCGGCGGCCGCGCCGCTGGTCGTGCTCTGCCTCGCCGACCACGACGCCGTCCGCGAAGTCCTGGACGCAGCCGGCGGGTCCCTGGCCGGCCGGGTCCTGGTCGACGTCACCTCCGGCACCTCCGACGACGCCGCCACCGTCGCCGACGCCGCCGCCCGCCACGGCGCGCAGAGCCTCGACGGCGCGCTGCTGGCCACACCCGACACCATCGGCCTCGCCGGGACCACCGTGCTCTACAGCGGGCCCGAGCCGGCCTTCCGCGCCCACGAGCAGACCCTGACCGCGCTCGGCGGCTGCCCCGCCTACCTCGGCGAGGGCACCGGGCTCGCCTCGCTGCACGACCTCGCGCTGCTGGCCGTCCTGTGGTCCGGCCTGAACGGCTTCCTGCACGCGACCGCGCTGCTGCGCACCGCCGGGATCGGCGCGACGGAGTTCGCGCCGAGCGCCGAGCTGCTGTTCGGCAGCATGGGCGCCTTCCTGGCCCGCTACGCCCGGCAGGTCGACGAGGGCGACTACCCGGCCGAGGACTCGGCGCTGCGCACCCACCTGGCCGCCGCCGCCCACCTCCTGGCGGAGAGCGAGCGGCGCGGCCTCAACCCCGTCCTGCCCCGGCAGCTGGCGGCCGTCATGGCGGCGGTGGCCGCCGGCGGCCACGCGGCCGACAGCTACGCCGCCGTGGTCGGCCACTTCGCCGAGCCGACGGCGTAGCCGGGTCCGACCGCGCAGGCCGGGTCCCACCCCGCGGGCCGGGTCCGACCGCGCGGGCCGGGCTGTACGGGCCGTGCGGTCGGGGGCTACGCCCCGGTCGCCGCCGCCTCCCGCAGCCGTCCGGCCGCGAGCAGTTCCGCCACCAGCGCGATGTCCCGCTCCATCCCCCGGTCCCCGTCCATCATCGGCGACACCGCGCGCACCGCCGCGTGCACGGCCGCCGTCGGGCCGCTGAGCCGTTCGGCGCCGCGCAGGTCGGCGGCCTGGCAGAGGGCGAGCAGATGGATCGCCGCCGTCTGGCGCACCAGTTCGACGACCGTCCGGGCGTCCCGGGCGGCGATGGTGCCCATGCTGACCTTGTCCTGGTTGTGGGCCTCGGTGGAGCGGGAGAACGAGGTCGCGGGCATGGTCAGTTTGAGCGCCTCGGCGACCAGCGAGGAGGCCGCCAACTGAAGGGACTTGAAGCCGTGGTGCAGCCCGGCCTCCCAACTGTCGTCCGGGAAGCGCTGGATGAGGTTGGCGGTGAGGCCGTTGTTGTACTTCTCGTCCACCACCAGCTGCAACTGCCGTTCCAGCAGGTCGCCCACGCTGGCGGCGGCGGTCTTCAGCGAGTCCATCGCCTGGCCGATGTGCCCGCCGTAGAAGTTGCCGCCGTTGACGACCGCGCCCGCCTCGGTGTCGAACAGCGGGTTGTCGTTGGAGGAGTTGATCTCCACGTGGGTCCAGTCGGTGGCGAAGCCGAGGGTGTCCCGCAGCACGCCGTTGACGTGCGGGGCGCAGCGGATCGAGTACCGGTCCTGGACGGCCTCGGCGAGCCGGCGGTAGCCCGTCCCGTCGGGCATGACGTCGGCAGGGCCGGCGTCCTCGTCCCCCGCGAAGGGGCCGGTGCCGTCCCGCCCGAGCAGCCGGCGCACCGTCCGGGCGGATTCGGCGCTGCCGGGGTGCGGCTTGTGGTCGAACACGAACGGGTCGAAGTGGCGCGGGTTGCCGTTCAGGACCTGCGAGGCGAGCGCCGTGCACAGGTCGGCGGCGAAGGCGAGTTCGGTCGCGTCGCGCAGTGCCAGTACGGCGAAACCGGCCATGAAGGAGGTGCCGTTGACCAGGGCCAGCCCCTCCTTGGAGGCGAGCACCACCGGTTCGAGTCCGGCCTCCGCGAGCGCCTCGGCGACGGGCCGGGCCTCGCCGCGGTGGAGCACCGTGCCGTGCCCGGTGAGCATCGCGCCGAGGTAGCTGAGCGGGACGAGGTCGCCGCTCGCGCCCACCGAGCCGCGCTCCGGCACCACCGGCAGGATGTCGGCTTCCAGGCAGTCCAGCAGCAGTTGGACCACCTCCGGGCGGATCCCGGAGTTGCCGCGCGCCAGGCAGTTCGCCCGGGTGATCACCGTGGCCCGCACCACGTCCGGTGAAGCCGCCGGGCCGAGGCCGCAGTTGAAGCCGCGGATCAGGTTGGCCTGCAGCGCCTCCACCTTGCGCGGCGAGATCTGCCGGGTGTTGCTGTCGCCGAAGCCGGAGGTGACGCCGTACACCCGCTGCCCCGAGTCGACGATCGCGTTCTTGAGGTCCACCGACCGCTTCATCCGGTGCACCGCGCCGTCCGCCAGCACCACCCGCCACGCCTCCGGCCGGCGCGCGGCCGCCGCGGTCTCCTTGACGGTCAGCGAGCGGCCGTCGAGCAGCAGTTCCGCTCTGGGCGCACCGGTGGCGGCCGGGCGGTGCTGGGTCCTCTGCGGGCTCCGGGTGCGGTCAGACGACAACTCGACTCTCCTGTCTATCGACCGCCCGAGGCCTTGAACCGGCCTCGGGCGGGCCTCGGGCGGGCCTTCGGGCGGGCCGTGGTGACGCGACGACGGACACCCGCGGCCGACGGGGGGAACGACTTCGACTCCCCACTGTTGATCTCCTATCACCCTACGTCACCAACGGTCGCCGAACGCCCGCGGCCCGCACCCCCGGGGGTCGGGGTGCGGGCCGCGGAGCTTCAGGGCGGGTCAGTGCCGCTCGAGCCGGTGCCAGTTGGGCCAGTGCCGCTCGAGTCAATGCCGCTCGAGTCAATGCCGGTTGGTCAATGCCGGTTGGCCGGGGCACAGCGGAAGCTGGCGGCGTCCGCGATGTCGCCGTGGCCGGTGTAGCGGGAGACCAGCGGGTAGGCGCAGAGGTTGCGGCTGACCGTCCGGCCGTCGGCGGTGTTCAGGGTCGCGGGGAGCGTCTGCGGCGCCTTGCCCTGCTCGACCCAGGCGGTCAGCGCGGTGAGGTCGGCGGTCTTGCCGGAGAGGCCGCAGTGGGCGGTGCCCGGGGCGAGGAAGAGCCGGTAGAAGTCGTCGACGTTCGAGGCACCGCCCATCCGCCGCTCGACCTGCTTGCGGTAGCGCACCGTGCCGGCGGCCGGGATGAACTCGTCGGCCGTGCCGTGCCAGCTGAGCAGCTTGCCGCCGGCGTCGCGGAAGGCGGACAGGTCCGGGTCGGCGGTGCCGATGACCTGGTCGTATTCGGCCACGGACTGCTGGAACAGCTGGGCGAACCGGTCGGTGGTCAGGGTCGTGACGTCCAGCGTGGGCTGCTTGGCGACCCAGGTGGACACCCACTTGGCGGGCACCGGGAACGGCGCGCCCACCGGCTTGCCGGCGTCGTCCGTGGTGTGGCCGGCGAGGGCGCTCAGGTCGGCCCCGATCGGCGTGCCGGCCCACAGCTTGCGGCCCGAGGAGGTGCGCGGACCGTCCCAGATCCGACGCACCACCTCGGCGTCGGCCGCGCTGATCGTCACCTGCTTGCCGCCGCACTCGATGGTGGTGCCGATCAGCCGGCGCGGGTTGAAGCCGCACTCGTCGGGCCGGGACACCAGGCCGTCCCGGGCGCCGTCCAGCCCGTCGCAGGCCTGCACGGCGGCGGCGGTGAAGGCCTCGAACTCGCACTTCGTCGGGTAGACGTGCGCCTCGTTCATCACCACCTGCGGCCACAGCGTGGCGACTTCGAACTGCGTCCAGTTGACGGCGGGCGCGTTGGCGAGGATGCCGTTGTAGTCCTCCGGGTACTTCTGGGCCTCCATGTAGCCCTGGCGGCCGCCGGTGGAGCAGCCGTTGAAGTACGCGTACGAGGCGGCCCGCTGGTAGTGGGCGGCGATGACGTCCTTGGCGACGACGGCGGCCTCGTGCTCGGAGCGGGAGGCGAAGTTCTCCAGCAGCGTCGAGTCGACGGTGCCGTCGCTCTTCAGCCCCCACCCGGCGTCGATGTAGGTGCTCACCCCGGCGTCGGTGGTGGCGGCCGCGTAACCGCCCTTGAGGGCGGCGGCCAGGTTGCTGCCGTAGTCGCCGGCGGCGTAGGCGCTGCCGCCGACGGTCTGCAGCCGGCCGTTCCAGTTCTGCTGCGGCAGCCAGACCCGCACCTTGGCGTGGTCGCCCTGGCCGGGGTGGGTGAGGGTCACCGTGACGTCGCAGAACGCGGGGACGTCGGGAACGTGATCGGCCTTCAGCGGGAACACGGCGGGCACGTCGACGGTGCCCGCCGGGTGGGCGACCGCGGTGACGGCCTCCACCTGCGTGCCGTCCGGGGCCGCCACCGCGGGGGCGGCGCAGCTGTAGCCGGCGGGCGTGCCGGTGTCCGCCACCGCGCCGGGGGCGTAGAGCACGGCGGCCAGCGGCAGGCCGGCCGCGAGAACGGTCAGGATTCGTTTCATCGGGATTCCGTTCGAGAAGGTGAAGTTGCCCCAGGTGCGGCGGCGTTGACGAGTCGGAGGTCGGGTGCGGAGCCGGGGCCGTGGTGTTCCTCCGGCAGCCAGTGCGGGTGGTGGCGGCGCGCCCAGGACCGGCTGACGTAGCCGGTGCGCATCCCCCGCCGCGACTCCCGGTCCCGCAGCGCCCGGCGGATGTGCCCGACCAGGACGGCGGCCACCGCCCAGGCGAGGCAGTCGTGGACGAAGATCGCGCTGGTGCGGGAGACGAACGGCAGCAGCCGGGTGAACCACATCAGCAGCCCGGTGGCGGCCATCACCAGCACCGCTCCGGCGATCCAGCCGGCGTACAGCTTCTGCCCCGCGTTGAACTTGCCCGCCGGCCGGTCGTACGGCCCGGTCAGCCGCCGGCGCGCGGCCCGCAGCCACTGCCGGTCGTACGGCGCGAAGCGGTTCAGCCGGCGCAGGTCGGCGCGGAACGCGCGGGAGAGCAGGCCGAGCAGCACGGGCACCGGCAGCAGGATGCCGGACCACTCGTGGAGGGTGGCCACCAGCCTTCGCCGGCCGACGAGTTGGGCCAGCGGACCGAGGTAGAGGCAGGCCGCGGCGGCCACGCACACCAGCATCAGCAGCCCGGTGCTCCGGTGGACCAGCCGCTGCGCCCGGGTGAACCGGCGGACCCGGCCGCCCGGTTCAGGCGGCGGCGCCGCGGTCGGCGCCGTCGAGCCAGCCGTCGACCGCATAGCCGTACTCCTCCCAGTAGCCGGGGATCACCCGGTCGGTGACGGTGATGCCGGACAGCCACTTGGCCGACTTGTAGAAGTACATCGGCGCCACGTACAGCCGCACCGGGCCACCGTGCTCGTGACTGATCGGCTCGTCCTGCATGTTCAGCGCGACCAGCACGTCCGGACGCCGGGCCTGCTCCAGGGTGAGGCTCTCGCTGTACGCCCCGTCGAAGCAGGTGAACCGGAGCGCCTTCCCCTCGGCGCGCACTCCGGCGGCGTCCAGCAGCTCGGCGAGCCGCACCCCCCGGAAGGGCGTGTCCGCCACCCGCCAGCCGTCCGTGCACTGCACGTCATGGACGATCCGGGACTGCGGCAGCGCCCGCAGCTCCGGCAGGCTGTAGCTGCGCGGCCGGTCCACCAGGCCGTCGATCCGCAGGCTGTAGTCGGCCTCGCCCTTGCGCGGCACCGAACTGACGACGCTGTAGTACCGGAACCCGCCGGGATCCGGCAACAGCCCGGTGAGCCCGGTCGGATCGTGCTGCGAGGCCGCCGCGAGGAAGCCCTCCCACCCGCGCTGGAGGTACGGCGCGGCCGCCAGCCCGGCGATCCCCGCGGCGAAGGTCCCCAGCACCGTCCGCCGCCCCACTGGCGCCCCCCGGGCGCGCCGGTCGTACTGCTCTGCCATGGTCCCGCCCCAGGTGCGACAGGTGCGCCGACGGATCACCGGCACACGAGTAACTGTTCTGAACGGTTATTAGATTGGCACCCGCTCCGGTCACCCGTCAACCCGGTTACCGCATCGACGGTGCGGGCGCATCACGGAACGCGCCGACTGACATGCTGTTGCACCAAAAGGATCCCGGATGGCTCAACTCGACAGCACCCGGGCCGCCACCGGGCAATCCTGCGACTTCATCACCTGTCTATAGAGTTACGAACCAGAGGCACTCAGCCCCTGCCGGTCTCCAACCTCACCGATCTGCTGGCCGTCGCCGCCAGCGGACTGAGCTTCACCCGCTTCGCCGCCCTGATGACACTGCCCTGGCTGGCGGCCGTCGCCGTCGAGTACGCGGTGCCGCGCCGCTTCTTCGCCACCGACCTGGACACCGCCGCTCCCACCCCGGCCCGGACCCAATCCCCGGAGATGCCGCTGTTCGCACTCCTCACCGTGGCCGGCACCCTGGCCGGCTTCGTGCTCACCTCCGCACTCGGCGTCGACCCGGCCTGGGCGGCACTGGCCGGCGCCCTCCCTGCTCGGCACCGCGGCACTCGCCGCCGTGCCGGCGAACGTCATCGACAACCTGCCCGCCACCCTCGTCCTGCTCCCGCTGGCCCTCCCCTCCGGCCCGGGTGCCGTCCTGGCCGTGCTGCTGGAGGTGAACATCGGGCCCAACCTGACCTACGCCGGCTCCCTGGCCACCCTGCTGTGGCGGCGCATCGTCCGCGAACACGACACCGACATCGGACCGGGCGAGTTCACCCGGCTCGGACTGCGAGTTCACCCGGCTCGGACTGCTGGTCGTGCCCGCCGCCCTGACCCCGGCCGTGGCGGCACTGCGGGGGTCCCGGCAACTCATCGGAACGTGAGGAGGCCGACCAGCGTGACGGGCGACCCCGCCCACCCCGGCCCGCACAGTCTCGGGCCCGCCACCCGATTCGTCGTCGACCACGCGCCCTGCGCGGTGCTGCTGGTCTGGCCGGAGCGCGCCGTCAGTCCAGCGCCGTGATCCGGTTGCTGAGCGTCCCGAGCCCCTCGATCGAGCACTCCACCACGTCACCGGGGGCCAGGTAGCCCGGCGGGTCGGCAGCGAAGCCCGTCCCGGCCGGCGTGCCGGTCAGGATGACGTCGCCGGGCTCCAGCGGGACGATCCGGGAGATCGCGGCGATGGTCTCCGGGATCGAGAACACCAGCTGGTCGGTACGGGAGACCTGCCGGGGCACGCCGTTGACGCTGAGGGTGATCGCCAGGTCGTGCGGGTCCGGGACTTCGTCGGCGGTGGTGATCCACGGGCCGAGCGGGCAGCTGCCGGGCAGGCTCTTCGACAGGTAGTACTGCTTGTGCCGGGTCTGGAGGTCGCGCGCGGTGATGTCGTTGGCCACGCAGTAGCCGAAGACGTGGTCCAGCGCCGCGGCCTCCTGGACCCGCCAGGCGCGGCGGCCGATCACCACCGCGAGCTCGACCTCCCAGTCGATCTCCCGCGAGAGCGAGAAGTCGATCCCCAGCGGGCCGACCGGGGCGGCCACGCAGCGGCGGTCCTTGGTGAACACCACCGGGTGCCGGGGCCTGCGGTACTCCCGGCCCGCCGCCCGGTAGGCCTCCTCGCCGTGGTCGGTGTAGTTGAGCCCCAGGGCGAACAGGTTGTTCACCGGGCGGGGCAGCGGTGCCAGCAACTCGACGTCGGCCAGGGGCAGCCGGGGCCCGGACGGGCCACGCCCGGCCAGCTCCGCCCAGGCCTCCGGCCCACGGCGGAGCAGCTCGGGCAGGCCGGGCAGCTCTGACAGGCCGGCCGGCCCCGGCCGGCCGGCGGCGGGCAGCGTCAGGGCGCCGCCGTCCGGGTCGACCAGCGCGAGTCTCTCCGCTCCGCCGGTCCGGATGGTCGCGAGGCGCATCGTTTCTCCTTGTCGCGCGAGGCGGGACGGGCGGGCACCGGAAACGGTCACGGTGCCCGCCCCGTCCCTCGGGACGGATCGGTGGACGGATCGGTGGACGCCCCGGCCGGGCCGGCGTACGGCCCCGGCCCGGCCGGGGCGTCGACCGGGTCGCGGGTGCCGCCGGGCTCAGTCGAGCAGGCGGTCCAGCTGCTGGGCGACCGTGCCCCGCAGCACCTCGGACGCTCCGCCGGCCATGGTGAGCATCCGGGCGTCCCGCATCAGCCGGGCCAGCGGCATCTTGTCCGACAGCCCGTTGGCGCCGCACACCTGGGCGGCGGCGTTGGTGATCCGCTGGGCGAGGTCGCCCGTCACGTACTTGGCCATCGCGCTCGGCGCACCGGTGTCGTCCCCGGCGGCCCACTCGCCCGCGGCCCAGTCGGTGAGTGACCGCGCCGCGCGCAACTCGCTGACCAGGGGTGCCAGCGCGGTCTGCATGGCGAGGTGGCCCGGGGAACCGGCCGGAAGGCGGGCGCTGGCGTAGTCGAAGGCCGTCCGCAGCGCGCTCTTCGAAAGGCCGAGGCAAATCGCCGACTGGCCCAGCCGCTTTCCGTTGTAGTGCCGCATTATCCGGCGCAGCGAAGTCCGGTCGAAACCGAGGACGACCTGCTCGACGGGTACGAACACATCGTGGTAGCGGACGTGGAATTCGCCCAGTCCGCGCAGCCCCAGCTTCTCCTTGCGGTCGTCGATCTCGACCGTTCCGTCCCCGGCGCCGAGCCGGGTGCGGTCCACCAGGAAGAGGCCGACCTCGCGTGATTCGGCGGAGGGCTTGGCGACCACGAAATGCACCGTCCGGCGGGCCGCGCCGGTGATCCAGTCCTTCTCGCCGCTGATCCGGTAGCCGCCCTCCACCGGGGTGGCCACGGTGGTGAAGCGGGCGACGTTCGAACCGGTCTGCGGCTCGCTCATCGCGAAGGCGGCCTGCTGCTCGCCGGTGGCGATCGCGTCGAGGTAGCGCTCGCGCAGCTCGCGGCCCGCGTACTCGCGCAACATGCCGATCTGGCCCATGTTCTGGTCCATCACCGCCTTGGCGACGGACGGCGAGACCCGGGCCAGCTCCTCCAGCACCTGGAGCAGGAAGCGCACCCGCTCGGGCCCGCCGTGGGGCTGGTCGGCGCGGTAGCCGAGGGAGTTGGCGAACAGGCCGCGGCGGGCCATTTCGGCGAAGAGTTCGGTGCCGATCTCGTCGCTGCGGTCGATCAGTCCGGCGACCGGGGCGACTCTTTCCCGGGTGAAGCTCCGGACGTCGTCCAGAAAGGCAGCGGCCTCGGTTCCAGTGGTCTGGTCGAGGTGGTCAGCGGCGGAGGGACGCTGCTGAACGGCTAAGGAAGTCACGGATTTGCCCTTTCCTCGGAGGAGAGGTTGCAGGCTCGCGCCGATCGCACATCCCGGCGCGAGCGGAACCGACAATGCCACTCCCCGAACCCCGTCATGTTACCGGCAAGTAAACTGTCCAGTCCGGACCGGTGGTATGCGTCACAGTCCGGTATTCGGCTGATCCTGCGTCAACTAACGTTCGAGCGCCGGAAGGTGACCATTCGGCTGGCACACGCGGCCCCCACGCGCCACCATCCCGACTCCGCCCCGACTCCGCCCCGTCCCCGTCCCCGTCCCCGTCCCCGTCCCCGCCCCCGTCCCCGTCCCCGGAAAGGGTCCGCCGATGACGCTGACGTTCTCCACCCTCCTCGTCCTGATACTGATGGGCGCCGCGGCCGGCGGCGTCGGCGCGCTGACCGGGATCGGCGGCGGCGCGGTCGTGGTCCCGGTCCTGGTGCTCGGCTACGGCGTGTCGTTCCGCTCGGCGGTGGCCGTCTCGCTGGCCGCCGTCATCGCCAACTCGGCCACCGGCTCAGCCACTTACCTGCGCCAGGGCCTCACCCACAAGCGCCTGGCGTTCAGCCTGGAGGTGACCACCACCATCGGCGGCATCGCCGGCAGCCTGGTCACCGCCTTCATCCCGCGCCCGGCCCTGGAGGGCGTCTTCGGCCTGAGCCAGTTCCTGTCCGCCGAACTCACCCGCCGCCGCAAACGACTCCCCTCCCCCGCAGGGGCGTTGGCGACCGCCGAGACCCCGCCGGACGCCCTCACCCGGCACGGCCTGCGCGCCTGCGAGGGCCCGGACGCGCTGACCGGCCTGGTCGCAGGCGAGAGCGACGGCACCGCCCGCGCCTACCGGGCCCGACGCCCGTTCCTCGGCGCCGGCGCCTCCATGGTGGCCGGGATGCTCTCCGGCATGCTCGGCATCGGCGGCGGCTTCCTCAAGGTGCCGGCGATGACGGTGGGCATGGGCGTGCCGGTCCGAGTCGCCACCGCCACCAGCCAGTTCATGATCGGCATCACCGCGGTGGCCAGCTTCGTCGTCTACTACGCGGCCGGCGTCGTGCAACCGCTGCTGGTCGCCCCGATCGTGCTCGGCATCACCACCGGGTCACTGCTCGGCTCCCGGCTGTCCGGCCGGATCTCGGTGGGCACCATCGAGGTCGTCTACTCCACGGTCGTGCTCGCCTCCGGCCTCTCCTTCCTCCTCGGCGCCTTCGGAGTGATCAATGTCTGACCTCCCCGCCACGACCACCGGGCCCGCCCCCACCACCGGCGCTCCGACCCCGGACCCGCTGGCCGGGGAGGCCCGCACCAACCGGCTCACCGCCACCGCGCTGCTGGCCACCACCGCCGTCGCCCTGGTGCTGATCCTGGCCGGCCTGATCACCTCGCTGGCCGCCGGCGACCGCACGGCCCGCCCGCTCGCCCTCGCCGACCTCACCTCCCGGCACAGCGCCGGCCCGCTGCTGCTCGGCCTCGGCCTCCTCACCCTCGCCCTCGCCCCGGGCGTCGGCATCCTGGTCACCGTGGCCCGCTGGCTCCGGGCCGGTGACCGGCGGCACGCCCTGCTCGCCGCGCTCGTGGTGGCCCTGCTGTTGGGCGGCTCCCTGCTCGGCTGACGCCGGGCCGCCTGGGCGTTTGGCCTCCCCCGTATGCCCGGCCTCGCCGCACGCCCGCCCCGGAGGCAGGCTGGATGGAGCGGGCCCTCCGTCCGGCGGACGGCAGAACAACGGGCGGCACGCGGCAGGCGGCGGCCGACAGGCGGCACGCGGCAGGCGGCGGCCGACAGGCGGCAAGCGACGGACGGCAGACGGCGGACGGCAGGAGTCGGCGATGGACACGACGCGACCGGAACCGGGCAACAGCGGGGCCTGGGTGGTGGCCCACCCCGGTCCGGTGGCTGCGGCGGGACCAGGGCCGCTGGAGTGGGAACGCCGGCCGCTCCCCGAGCCCCGGCCCGAGGAGATCCTCCTCGACGTCGAGGCGTGCGGGGTGTGCCGCACGGACCTGCACCTGGCGGAGGGCGACCTCGCCCCCAGGGTGCCCAGGTGCACGCCCGGACACGAGGTGGTCGGACGCGTACGGGCGGTCGGCTCCGCCGTCGAGGGCTTCGCGACCGGCGACCGGGCCGGAGTCGCCTGGCTGGCCCGCACCTGCGGTAGCTGCGCCCACTGCCGGAGCGGACGCGAGAACCTCTGCCCGCACTCGCGCTACACCGGCTGGGACCGGCACGGCGGCTACGCCCACCACCTGACCGCCGACGCCCGCTTCGCCTACCGGATGGCCCAGGGCCCGCCCGCCGAGGAACTCGCCCCGCTGCTGTGCGCCGGGATCATCGGGTACCGCGCCCTGGAACGGGCCGAGCTGCCGCCCGGCGGACTGCTCGGAATCTACGGCTTCGGCGCGTCCGCCCACCTCACCGCCCAGATCGCCCTCGCCCGGGGCGCCCGGGTGGCCGTGTTCACCCGCGCCCCGGCGGCCCGACGGCTGGCCCTGGAACTCGGCGCGGCCTTCGCCGGGGACTCGTACGACCCCGCACCGGAGCCGCTCGACGCGGCCGTCCTCTTCGCCCCGGTCGGCGAACTGGTACCGGTCGCCCTGGCCGCCCTCGGCCGCGGCGCCACTCTCGCGGTCGCCGGCATCCACCTCAGCGACATCCCCACCCTCGACTACCAGCGCCACCTCTTCCAGGAACGAACGCTGCGCAGCGTCACCGCCAACACCCGGGCCGACGGCCGCGCGTTCCTCGCCGAGGCCGCGCGGGCCCGCCCGATGGTGCACGTCAACCGCTACCCGCTGCGGCAGGCGGACACCGCACTCAGGGACCTCGCTGCCGACCGGGTGACCGGCGTCGCCGTCCTGCTGCCGTAGCCACTCGCGGGCCGGGCCCGGGCGCCCGGTCGGGCGGCGGCGCGGTCAGGCGGCGACGTCCGCCCGCGCCCCGTCCTGGTGGCCGGACCCTCGGCCCGCCGTGAGGGCGCGCCGGATCCACCAGCCGGCGGTGTACAGGGCGAGGGCGGCGATCAGTCCGGCGCCCGCGCCCTTCGCCGCGTCGGACAGCACCCCTTCGAGGACGGCGCCCAGCGGCTGCCCGGCCGTCGCCGCGTCCGGCCCGGCGTGCCACCGCCAGGCGTGGGCGACGGCCCCGGCGGCCGCGCACAGGGCCAGCGAGAGCAGGACCCTGCGCGGCGCCGCGCCCGTACCGACCCGCAGCCGGGCCCGCCCGCGCCACCCGTACACCGCGATGGCCGCCAGGCCGCCGACGGTGCTCATGTGCTGCAGCGCCCGGGCCCAGGTGAGGCCGCCCGCCAGGGTGGACTCCAGCCAGGGCGTGCGGGTGACCACGAAGCCGTCGACGTGGGTGAAGGAGTCCCAGACCAGGTGGGTGGCGATGCCGATCAGCGCCGACAGCAGCACCCAGCCCGCCCGCCGGACCACCGCCCCCGCCGCCCGGGCCCCCGCCGGGCCGAGCGGCAACGACGGTAGTGACGCCGTTGCCGACAGTGACGCCAACGGCCGGTGCCCGGCCAGGAACATCGCCCACAGCGCCAGGGTGTACGGCAGGCCGACGGTCAGGGCGCCCGGCAGGCTGTGGGTGGTCGTGGCGTTGGTGAACGGCTCGTACCAGGACTGCGCGCCGACGGGCAGCCCGATGGTGGAGACGAAGTAGGGCATGTCCGGCGCCACGGCTCCGGCGACCAGCGCGGCCCGGCTGAAGGGCCCACGCAGCAGCGGCAGCACAGCGGCGGGGTGGGACAGGGTGAACGGCATGGGCATCCTCTCGCGCGGACTGATAGTCCGTCGAACGGAATGCTACGTCAAACGGACTAATACCTGCGCGCCGATCCCCGCCCCCGGTCGGCGGGCCGTATCGGCGCCGAGGCGGTCGAGCGGGCACACGGAGCAGGGCGCTCACCGGGCGACGGCTGACCGGCCGGGCCGCTGAGCACGGGGCCCACCGGGCGGTCAGAAGTGCCGGCAGCAACGGCCCGCCGCCCGTAGGCGGCGTCCGCTCCGGCGCGATCCCAGCCGTCCCGCCCCCGGGGCGGCGCTCAGGACGACCGGCGGAAGGCCAGCCCCAGGCGGCCGGCGAGCGGGACGGCCGCCAGGGCCGCCACCAGGACGGTCGCCAGGCAGGTGACGGCGGTCGGGTCGCCCCAGGCGGTGGTGCCGGCCTCGGCGAGCAGCGGCGGGCAGGCCAGGGCGAGTGCGGCCAGTTCGCGGCCGCCGTGGGATCGGCGGTGCCAGGCCGAGGCGGCGCCCGCCGCCGCGAGCACGAGCAGGGGCCAGCAGCCGTAGTCGGTGCTGACCCAGGGCAGGACGTGGGCGCCGACGGCGGCCCGGGGCACCAGGACGAGCGCGATCACGGCCCCGGCCACCCCCGCCGGTAGCGCGCCCGCGCCGTCCGCGCGCCGGTCCGGTGGGCAGGCGAGCAACAGGGCCGCCGCCAGGGTGGCCGCGGCGGGGGCGGCGACCGGGTCGCCGAACGCGGGCCCGCCGGCCACGGCGGCCGCCGCGAAGGCGAGCAGTCCGAGCACCGTGCAGGGCAGACCCACCCGTCGGCGGCCGGCCAGGGCGGTGGCCGCGCCCGCGAAGACGAGCAGTGCGGAGCCGAGCAGCGCGCCCCAGGCCCCGGACAGGTCGACCCGCAGCTGGGAGAGCACCGGCGTGGGCGAGGTGACCAGGGCGGTGTACCAGCGCAGCAGGTGCAGCCCGCAGGCGGTGGCCGAGGCGGCCAGGACGAGGGGGTGGGCCAGACCGAGTGCCCGTGCGGCGGGGCCGGCCGGCCCGAGCCCCGCGCGCATCCGCAGGGCCTGGGCCGCCAGTTCGCCCGCGTCCCGCAGGCGCGAGCGCAGCGGCTCGCCGGCCGTCATCTCGTGGAAGGTCGCGGCGATCTCCTCGCCGTGGGCCCGGCGGTGGGCGGCGGGGTAGAGCCGGAGGACGTGTTCGATCATGTGCCGGTGGCCGCCGGCCGGGCGGCGGAGAGGCGGCGGGCGGCCTCCCTGGCGGTCGCGGCCAGGCGTTCGGCTTCGGCCGCCAGTCGTTCCCGCCCGGTCGGGGAGAGGGTGAAGATGCGCCGGGCCCGGCCGTCGACGACCTCCTCCCGGTCGACCTCGATCAGCCCGTCGGCCAGCAGCCGGTCCAGCGCCCCGTACAGGGCACCGGTGCGCAGGGCGACCCGGCCGTCGGTCATCGCCTTGATCTCCTGGGCGATGGCGTATCCGTGCCGGGGGGCGTCCGCGAGGGCGGTCAGGACCATCACGGTGGGTTCTTGCATCACACGCTCACTCACCCCATGAAGATAGTCATTCCGCCGGAGCATCTCAACGAACCCCGGACGGGGCCGCGCTCCGGCCCGACTGGTGGCGGATCCGTGAACCTGCCCGGAACGGCGGGGGCGACCCCCGATCATCGAGCCAGACAGTCCGTCCGCCCCCTGGAGGCCCCGTGTCCGACCTGCCCACCTCCGTCACCCTGCTCGACCGGCTGGGACTACCCGACCTCGCCCGCGAAGCCGCCCGCCTCCAGCCCGAACTGGTCGCGCTCCGGCGGGAGTTGCACCAGCACCCGGAGCTCGCGCTGGACCTGCCGCGGACCCGCGACCGACTGCTCACCGCGCTCGACGGGCTGCCGCTGGAACTCACCCTCGGCACCGGGCTGAGCTCGATCACCGCCGTGCTGCGCGGCGGCCGCCCCGGCCCGGCCGTGCTGCTGCGCGCCGACATGGACGCCCTGCCCGTCCAGGAGAGCGCGGGAGTGCCGTACGCGTCCACCGTCCCCGGCGTGATGCACGCCTGCGGGCACGATCTGCACATGGCCGCACTGGTCGGTGCCGCCCGACTGCTGGCCGAGCGGCGCGCCGGGCTGGCCGGGGACGTGGTGCTGATGTTCCAGCCCGGCGAGGAGGGGGCGGGCGGCGCCCAGCTGATGGTGGACGCGGGCGTGCTGGAGGCGGCCGGGGATCGGGTGGTGGCCGGGTACGCGCTGCACGTGGCCGCCGCCATGCTGCCGGGCGGGCTGGTCGCCACCCGCCCGGGGCCGGTGCTGGCCGCCTCCGACACCCTGCGGGTCACGCTGCGCGGGCGCGGCGGGCACGGGTCCAGCCCGCACTCGGCACTGGACCCGGTGCCAGCGCTGTGCGAGGCGGTGCTGGCCCTCCAGACGATGGTGACCCGGCGGATCGACGCCTTCGACCCGGTGGTGCTCACCGTCGGCACGCTGAGCGCCGGTACGGCCGCCAACGTGATCCCGGACGAGGCGCGGTTCTCGGCGACCGTCCGCTCCTTCTCGCCGCACGCGCGCGAACTGGTGCACCGCGAGGCGCTGCGGGTGGTCCACGGGATCGCGGCGGCCCACGGGCTGGAGGCGGTCGCCGAGGTGGAGCCCGGCTACCCGGTGACCGTCAACGACCCGGTGGAGGCGGGGTTCGCGGCCGCACTGGCGGCCCGGCTGCTCGGGCCGGAACGCTTCGTCGAGATGCCCCAGCCGATCGCCGGCTCCGAGGACTTCGGCGTGGTGAGCGCACTCGTGCCGACGGCGTACCTGATGCTCGGAGCCACGCCGGCCGACGGCCGCGACCCGTTCACCGCACCCTACAACCACTCCCCCGACGCCGAGTTCGACGACGGCGTCCTCGCCGACGGCGCCGCGCTGCTGGCCGGCCTGGCCCTGGGGCGGCTGGCCCGGGAATGACCGCCCCAGAGCGGTCGGCAGCCGAGGAGATTCGGTGTGCCCGCGGTGCTCTGACGGTGTCGCAGCTGCTCAGGGCACCACGGCCGGTGACGGGCCACCGCGCGGAGATCTCATTCGTCGCGTTCCGTTCAAACGCCGCTTACCCCATCATGGAACCGTGTCTGCGCGCCTACGCGCGTAGCTCTCCCCTGTACTTCCCCACACCACAGAGGACTTGACCCATGTTCAGACGCATCGACGCGGTACGTCCGCTCGCCCTCGGCGCCGCCGCCCTGACGGTGCTCGCCGGCGCGGGCGCCGCACCCCACCCGGCCGCCGCGGCCCCGGCGAAGAGCGCGACCACCGCCGCCACGACCACCCAGCACCGCGTGCTGTTCGACAACAGCAAGGCGGAGACCGCCGGCAACGCGGACTGGATCATCAGCACCAGCCAGCCGGACCCGCTCGGCCAGAACGCCAGCCCCCAGTCCGAGACCGACTGGACCGGCGCCATCTCCAGCTGGGGCGTCGGCCTCCAGAAGACCGGCCAGTACAGCCTCAAGACCCTGCCGAGCGGCTCCACCATCACCTACGGCACCGGTGGCGCGCTGGACCTCGCCAACTTCGACGAGTTCGTGCTGCCCGAGCCGAACATCCGGCTCAGCGACGCCGAGAAGACCGCGGTCATGACGTTCGTCCAGAACGGCGGCGGACTCTTCCTGGTCTCCGACCACACCAAGAGCGACCGCAACAACGACGGCTGGGATTCCCCCGCCATCATCAACGACCTGATGACCAGCAACTCGGTCAACAGCAACGACCCGTTCGGCCTGTCGGTCGACCTGCTCAACATCCAGACCGACAACCCGACCGCCGTCAACGATGCCGCCGACCCCGTCCTGCACGGCCCCTTCGGCACCGTCACCGGCAGCATCATCCGCAACGGCACCACCTTCACCCTCAAGCCCGCCGACAACCCCACCGTCAAGGGCATCGTCTACCGCACCGGCTACTCCGGCACCACCGGCGCCTTCTTCGCCACCAGCAGCTTCGGCAAGGGCCGGGTCGCGATCTGGGGCGACAGCTCCGCCATCGACGACGGCACCGGCGAGCCCGGCAAGACCGTCTACGACGGCTGGAACGACCCGGCCGGCACCGACGCCGCCCTCGCCCTCAACGCCACCGCCTGGCTCGCCGCCGGCAGCGGCGGCGGCACCACCGGCAGCGTCACCCTCAGCAACCCCGGCGCCCGGACCGCCACCGTCGGAACCGCCACCACCGTCCAGCTCTCCGCCGCCGACACCGCCGGCGGCACCCTGAGCTACGGCGCCACCGGCCTGCCCGCCGGCCTCGGCCTCAACAGCACCACCGGCCAGATCAGCGGCACCCCGACCACCGCCGGGACGTACGCCGTGACGGCCACCGCGACCGACTCCACCGGCCCCTCCTCCTCCGTCACCTTCACCTGGACCGTCCAGCCCACCGGCGGCAGCACCGGCTGCACCGCCGCCCAACTGCTCACCAACCCGGGCTTCGAGGCCGGCACCACGGCCGGCTGGACGGAGACCAACACCGGCGGCAGCAGCACCATCAACAGCAGCTCCAGCGAGCCCCCGCACTCCGGCGGCTACGACGTCTGGCTGGACGGCTACGGCAGCGCCAACACCGACACCCTCGCCCAGACCGTCACCCTGCCGACCGGCTGCAGCACCTACACCCTCGGCTTCTGGCTGCACGTCGACACCGCCGAGCCCACCACCAGCGCGTACGACAAGCTCACCGTGACCGCCAACGGCACCACCCTGGCGACCTACTCCAACGTCGACGCCGCCGCCGGCTACCAGCAGCACACCCTCGACCTCGCCGCCTACGCCGGCCAGACCGTCACCCTCAAGTTCACCGGCGCCGAGGACTACACCAAGCAGACCTCCTTCGTCCTCGACGACACCGCCGTCAACGTCGGCTGACCCGACACCGGTTGCCCTCCCCGCACCGGGGAGGGCAACCCCAGCCGGAACCTCCTGGTCCGAAAGCCGCCAGCCAGCGCCGTCGCGGCGCCGCAGACTGGGTCCGACGCGGCCACCCCGACGGACCGCGGTGAGGAACCGAGAACGATGACCGTCCGCACGACGCCCGTGAGCACCCGATCCGGCACCGCCGCCCTCGCGCAGGCCCGGCAGCGCGTCGAGGCGGCCGACTGGCCGGCCCTCACCGAGGAGCTCGACGCCCACGGCTGCGCGCTCACCCCGCAGCTCCTCAGCGGCCCGGAGTGCCGCGACCTGGCCACCCTGTACGAGCACGACGAGCTGTTCCGCAGCACCGTGGACATGGCCCGGCACCGCTTCGGCTCCGGCCAGTACCGGTATTTCACCCACGAGCTGCCCGAGCCCGTCCACGCCCTGCGCCAGGCCCTCTACCCACGGCTGCTCACCATCGCCCGCGGCTGGGCCGAGCAGCTCGGCCGGCCCGCGCCCTGGCCCGACACCCTCGACGAGTGGGTAGAGCGGTGCCACGCGGCCGGACAGGCCAAGTCCTCGCAGATCCTGCTGCGTTACCGGGCCGGCGACTGGAACGCGCTGCACCGCGACCTCTTCGGCGACCTCGTCTTCCCGCTCCAGGTCGTCATCGGACTCGACGAACCCGGGACCGACTACACCGGCGGCGAGTTCCTCCTCGTCGAGCAGCGCCCCCGGGCCCAGTCCCGCGGCACCGCCACCGTCCTCCGGCAGGGCCACGGCCTGGTCTTCACCACCCGGGACCGGCCCGTCCGCTCCACTCGGGGCTTCTCCGCCGGCCCGGTGCGCCACGGCGTGAGCACCGTGCGCTCGGGCCTCCGGCACGCCCTCGGGCTCGTCTTCCACGACGCCTGAGGCCGCACCATGACCGACCCCGATTCGCCGTCCGCGGCACGGACCTACCGCCCGGCCGGCCCGGACGGCCTCGCCCACCCCAGCAGCCGGCCCGGCACCCTCGGCGGCCACCGGCGCGCCCCGTCTACGGGCGCCTCGACTGCCCGTCCGCCCGACACGCCCTCGCCGCCGGCTACCGACCGCAGCCCGCACCGACGAGCGGCGCGCCGAAGACCTACACCGGCGACGAGGCCGCCGACCACCGACCGGACACCGGCCACCGGTCACCGGCCGATGTTCTCCACACCGCGGGAACTGGGGCGGACCCTCCTCGACGCCGCCGGGGACGGCGACCCGTAGCCGCGCCCGGGCCGCGGACGCCGGTCAGCGCCCGGCTCGGGTGAAAGCACCGCCGAGGTAGCGGTGCTCCGGGTCGTCCGGGGCGAGTTCACCCAGTTCGGCGATCAGCTTCTCGGCGTAAACCTCGGCGTCGTCCTGCGGCCGGTAGCCGAGGGCCCGGGCGGTGGAGAGGTCCCACCAGGCGCGGGTGTTGGCGGAGATGCCGTAGGCGACGGTGTGGCCGGTCACCGGGCCGGTCAGGGCGGCGTGCACCAGGCGGGCGCAGTCGCCGGGGCTGAGCCAGGTGGAGAGCATCCGGATGCTGCGGGGCGCGGGGGTGAAGGAGCCGATGCGCAGCGAGACGGTCTCCATCCCGTGCCGGTCGGCGTACAGCGAGGCGAGGTCCTCGCCGAAGCACTTGGAGAGCCCGTAGTAGGTGTCGGGCCGCTGCGGGGCGTCCACCGACACGGCGCTGCCGTCGGCGGGCCGCTCGGTGAAGCCGGTCGCGTGGTTGCTGCTGGCGAAGACGATCCGGTGCACACCTGCGGCCCGGGCGGCCTCGTACAGCCGGTAGGTGCCGTCGATGTTGGCGGCCAGGATGTCGGCGAACGGCGCCTCTCCCGGGATCCCGGCCAGGTGGACCACGGCGTCGACGCCCTCCGTCGCCGCCGCGAGCGCCTCGGCGTCCCCCAGCTCGGCGGTGATCGCGTCGGGCTCGCCGGGCACCGGGAGGCGGTCGAAGCAGCGCAGCCGGTAGCCGTAGGCGGGCAGCAGCTCGCGCAGGCAGCTGCCGATGCGGCCGGCGGCGCCGGTGAGCAGGACCAGGCGGGGCTGGTTCACCATTCCGTGGTTCTCCCATGATTGATCGACGGCTCGTCGCCGGGTCCACGCAGGCGAACTCGGCGACGAGCGACGATACCTGACGCGGGGCCAGGGCTCGCGGCAATATTCGGGCCGTCCCACGGCCGCCCCGTCCCACGCCCGCCCGGCCCACGCCCCGCCCGATCGACCGCAGGGGCGGCCGGCGTCCCGACCGGGATCCCCGTGGCACAGAGCCGCGGCCCCGGCCCGCGCGTCCACCGCTCACGGCCTGGCGGACGAACGAAGGGGCACCGGCCGTGCGGAGCACCACCGCGGGGGCGTAACGGTCGCATGGCGCTCCGGGTGCGTACCGGTCGGCAGGCCGGGCAGACGCGTCCACGCGGGCCGTTCGGTGACCGGGTCCGCACACGGCACGACGCGGAGGAGGACGGCATGAACCCGGTCGAACGCGCTCTGCGATCGGTGGACCGCTTCCAGCAGCGCCACCGGCCCACCGCCGTGGTGTTCGGAGTGGTCAAGAAATACGGCGACGACCGGGGCGGGCTGCTCGCCGCGCTCGTCAGCTACTACGGCTTCCTCGCGCTGATCCCCTTGCTGCTCCTGTTCAGCACCGTGCTCGGCTTCGTCCTGCACGGGAACCCCGGCGCGCAGCGGTCCGTCCTCGACTCGGCGCTCGCCGACTTCCCGATCATCGGCGACCAGCTCCGCCAGAACGTCCACTCGCTCCAGGGCAGCGGGTTCGCACTGGCCGTCGGCGCGCTGTTCCTGCTGTACGGCGCGCTCGGCATCGCCCAGGTGCTCCAGCACGCGATGGCCGAGATCTGGAACGTCCCGGGCGTGCGCCGGCCGGGCTACTGGCCGCGGCTGGCCCGCAGTCTGCTGCTGCTCGCGGTGCTCGGCGTCGGCGTGGCGCTGGGCACCGGGGCGGCCTCGCTGGTCACCGTCTCGCTCGGCGGTACGGCGGCCCGGATCGGCGGACTGGTGGTCTCCGCTCTGCTGAACGCCGCCCTGTGCCTGGCCTGCTTCCGGGTGCTCACGCCCCGCGGGGTGCCGACCCGCGCCCTGCGGCCGGGCTGCCTGCTCGCCGGGCCGCTGTTCACCCTCCTCCAGGCGTTCGGATCGCTGCTGGTCGTGCACGAGCTGCGACACGCCGGCCAGGTCTACGGGTTCTTCGCGACCGTGATCGGCCTGCTCGCCTGGATCTACCTGGCCGCGCAGATCACGGTGTACGCCGCCGAGGCGAACGTCGTGCTGGCGCGTCGGCTGTGGCCGCGCAGTCTGCTCCAGCCGCCGCTGACCGACGCCGACGAACAGGTGCTGAGCGCCATCGCCCGGCAGGAGGAGCGCCGCCCGGAGCAGCAGGTCGACGTCGCCTTCACCGACGGTTCCTTCACCGACGGTTCCTTCACCGACGGCGACGCCCCGGAGGCGCGGGACGACGACGGGGGCACCGCTCCCCCGCCGTCATCGGCGGCCTGACACCCGCGCTCCGGTCGTCAACGGACCGGCAGCACCCGGGTGTGCTCCTCGCGGACGGCCTCCAGGGCGTTCGGCCGGAGGCCGAGCAGCTTGAGGATGGTCGGCGCGATCTGCTTGGTCTCGACCTTCTCGTCCCGGCGGACGCCGTCCGGGGTCGCGGCACCGGAGACCACCAGCGGGACGTCGAGGTCGTCGGGGTGGGCGCCGCCGTGCTCGGCGATCTTGCTGCCGCCGGTGTAGACGACGCCGTACTGGGCGACGCCGAAGACGTCCGGAACCCGGGGGTCGCCCGGGTCGACGCCGAAGTGGTCGGCGGCCTCGTCGCCGGCGTAGATCTTCTGCACGCCGCTCTCGGTGAAGGGGCGGGGCTTGCCGTCGATGTCGACGCCGTTGCCGTGCTGCGCCAGCAGGTAGTCCTTGGCGAACCCGGTGGCGGTCGCGGAGCGGTCGTTCAGCCAGAGCAGCACGCCGTCGTCGTCCACGGCGTGGGCGACCAGGTCGCCGGCACCCGGGTGGGCGGCCTTCCAGGCAGCGTTGAGGCCGTCCAGCAGCGGACCGTCGTCGATCCGCTCGAGCGCGGCCGGGTCGGTCGGGGACTGGCCGTGCTTGGCGGAGAGGATGACGGTGGTGGAACCGTCCAGGTGCTGCTTGCGCAGTTCGGCGGTCAGCGCACCGATCTGCTGGTCGACGTACGCCAGGTTCTTCTCCACCAGCGGGCCGGGCACGCCCTTGGCGACGTAGCCGCCCCGCAGTCCCTGGGAGCTGGCGAGCTTCTGCGCGGTGGAGACGGACTGGAAGTTCAGGCCGAACACCGCCGGGGTGCCGACCAGCTGCGCGCGGCCGTGGTCGTAGCCGTCGATCTGGTTGAGGACGGCCTGCACCTTGTAGGAGTCGTACTGCTCGGTGGCCTGGTTGTCCTTGGTCCAGTCGCCCTTGTAGCCGGTCGCCTTGCTGTTGATTTCGGGGGTGAAGAGGTCCTGGATGCCTTCACCCGAGGGGCCGTTGAGGATGTCGTAAGCGGCGTGCTTGTCCGACCACGCGGTGCGCAGCCCGGCCTGGCGGGCCACCTCGAAGACGGTGTTCACCTGGAGGTAGGAGTGCGGGTAGACCGGCCGGCAGGTGTCGGGGTCGACGGGCAGCTTGGCCGGGTCGATCAGGGTCTGCGGGCGGCCGGTCATCCGCAGGATGGAGCCGGGCAGGCCGGGCAGGCCCTGGCCGGCGTCGAGGGCGTCCTGGTTCTTGTCCAGGTCCTCGGTGAGGTCCACCTCGACGCCGGGCTTGGCGCTCTCGCAGTCGGTGGTGCCGGCCGGGAGCAGCGCGGCGTCGTAGGTGTCGTCGTAGTAGACGCCGGTGGTGCCCGGGCCGCCGCCGGTCAGCTGGGCGACCATGCCGGGGAAGGAGTCCGAGGGGTCGGTGGTGCTGGCGTGGGTGAACTCCACACCGCCGCGGACCAGCCGGGCGAGCGCCGACTGCGGGTGCTCGGCCACGAACCGGGCGAGGTCCGCCTGGTGCAGGCCGTCGACCGACACCAGCAGGACGTGCGCGGCGCGGGCGCCGCGGCCCTCCTCGGCGGCGGCGGCCTGGGCGACGGTGGATCCGGCCAGCACTCCGGCGGCGCCGATGGTGGCGGCCAGCCGGACATAACGACGGGTCACAGAGGTCTCCTGTGGAGGGGGGAGGGGAAGTGGCGGCGGCGGTGCGCCCCCCAGGGTGGGAGGCCCCGGTGTACCGGTGGCGGCCGGCACATGAACAACTCCGGACTCCGGCCCGGAGAGCGGCGCGATTTTACCGTGACCTCACCAACTCGTGGCGCTGCCATGGTGCTTGGACGACGGGCGCGGCCAGTGCGGCCCGGCGCTCCGGCCTGCGTGCGGCCCGGTGCTCGGGCCTGGGCGGTCCTGCGTGCGGTCCTGCGTGCGGTCCTGCGTGCGGTCCTGCGTGCGGTCCTGCGTGCGGCGCTTCGTACCACCCGTACGGGGCGGCACCGCGTGCGGCACCGCGTGCGGCACCGCGGAGCGGGACGGCGCGCACCCCGAACGGGCTAACTGCCCGGGCGCCACGCACCGTCCGGCGGCGATCCTGTAGTCCGACCGCCCGGGGCGGTCTTTCCCTGCGCGGTGCGAGGCACGAGACTCGAGGCCCGTGAGACCCGGTCAGGAGCCCGCGGGCTCTCCGGAAGCTCCGAGGAAGGAAGCAATCAGGTCATGGACGCATCCGCACAGATCGGCGTGACGGGGCTGGCGGTCATGGGCCGCAACCTGGCTCGGAACTTCGCCCGCAACGGCTACACGGTCGCGGTGCACAACCGCACCCCGGCCCGGACCCGGGCCCTGGTCGAGGAGTTCGGCCACGAGGGCCGGTTCGTCCCGGCGGAGTCGCCGCAGGACTTCGTGGCCGCGCTGGAGCGTCCGCGCCGGCTGCTGATCATGGTGAAGGCCGGCGGACCCACCGACGAGGTGATCGAGGAATTCGCCCCGCTGCTGGAACCGGGCGACATGATCATCGACGGCGGCAACGCCCACTTCGCCGACACCCGGCGCCGCGAGAGGTCGCTGCGCGAGCGCGGCATCCACTTCGTCGGCAGCGGCGTCTCGGGCGGCGAGGAGGGTGCCCTGCTCGGCCCCTCGGTCATGCCCGGCGGCTCCGCCGAGTCCTACACCGTGCTCGGCCCGATGCTGGAGAAGATCAGCGCCCACGTGGACGGCGAGCCGTGCTGCACCCACATCGGCACCGACGGCGCCGGGCACTTCGTGAAGATGGTGCACAACGGCATCGAGTACGCCGACATGCAGCTCATCGCCGAGGCCTACCACCTGCTGCGGGAGGTCGGCGGCTACGCCCCCGCCGAGATCGCCGAGATCTTCAGGCACTGGAACCAGGGGCGCCTGGACTCGTACCTGATCGAGATCACCGCCGAGGTCCTCGCCCACACCGACTCCGACACCGGCAAGCCCTTCGTCGACATCGTCCAGGACGCCGCGGAGCAGAAGGGCACCGGACGCTGGACCGTGCAGACCGCCCTGGACCTCGGCTCCCCGGTCACCGCCATCGCCCAGGCCACCTTCGCCCGGGTCGCTTCCTCCCGGGCCGAGCTGCGCGCCGCCTACCGCCCGCTGCCCGGCGGCACCGTGCACGAGATGCGCCCGCACGAGGCCGACCGCTTCACCCGGGACGTCGAGCAGGCCCTGTACGCGTCGAAGGTCATCGCCTACGACCAGGGCTGGACCATGATCCGCGACGCGGCGGCCGAGTACGGCTGGGACATCGACCTCGGCGCGGTGGCGAAGATCTGGCGCGGCGGCTGCATCATCCGGGCCGCCTTCCTCGACCGGATCCGGGCCGCCCACGCCGACAACCCCGACCTCGTCAGCCTGCTCGCCGAGAAGCAGTTCGCCACCGAGATCGCCGACGCCCAGGCGGCCTGGCGCACGGTCGTCGCCGGGGCCGCCCAGCACGGCATCCCGGTGCCGGCCTTCTCCGCCGCCCTCGCCTACTACGACACCCTGCGCAGCGAGCACCTGCCCGCCGCCCTGGTCCAGGGGCAGCGCGACTTCTTCGGCGCCCACACCTACCGCCGCACCGACCGGCCGGGCAGCTACCACACCCGCTGGGCCGAGCCCGACCGCCCCGAGGAGCGGACGGACACCGGGGCGTAGTCGGGCAGCGGGACGCAGCCGGGCACCGGGTGCAGCCGGACAGCGGGGCGCAGCCGGACAGCGGGGCGTCGGCGAGCCCGGGGTTTCAGCCCCGGAGGACGCGCCGCAGCCAGCGGGTGCGGGCCTCCTCGGCGTCCCGGGCGACGGCCGCCTCCGGGGCGAGGGTGTCGAACCCGTGGCAGGCGCCGGGCCACACATGCAGTTCGGCCCGGCCGCCCGCCCGCCAGATCGCGTTGGCGTAGCCGACGCCCTCGTCCCGGAAGGTCTCGGCGGAGCCCACGTCGAGGTACGTGGCGGGCAGCCCGGACAGGTCGGTGGCACGGGCCGGGGCCGCGTAGGGCGGGAGGTCGGCGGCGCCGTACCGGTCGCCGAGCACGGCCTGCCAGGCGGTGGCGTTGGAGGCGCGGTCCCAGGTGTCGTGGCCGGCCATCTGGTGACTGGAGAAGGTGTCGCCCCGGTCGTCCAGCATCGGGCTCAGCAGCAGCTGGCCGATCGCCGCCGGGCCGCCGCGGTCCCGGGCGAGCAGGGCCAGCGCCGCGGCGAGCCCGCCGCCGGCGCTCTTGCCGCCGATGACCAGGCGCCGGGCGTCCATGCCCAGCTCCTCCGCGTGCTCGGCCACCCAGCCGAGCCCGGCGTAGCAGTCCTCGATCGCGCCCGGGAAGCGGGTTCCCGGTGCCAGCCGGTACTCCACGGACACCACCGCCAGCCCCAGCGGCAGCGCCCAGGAGCGCAGCAACCGCGGCAGGACGGACCACGCGTTGCCCGTCACCATGCCGCCGCCGTGCAGGTAGTACAGCAGCGGCAGCGGCTCGCCGACGCCCGCGGGGCGGGCACTGACCAGGGTGACGTCACCCTCCGGCCCCGGCACCCGCAGCTCCGTCGCCTCGAACCGGCCGCCGTCCCGCAGCCGCTCCAACGTCGGCCGGGGACGGGCGGCCGCGTCCCGCCGCTGCCAGGCCGCCAGGCCCTCCGGGGTGAGCACCTCCCGCGCCCGCCCACCGGCGGCCTCCACCGCCGTCCGCACCTGCGGATCCAGCGGTGGCACCCGCCGGACTGCCGAACCGTCCGTCATCGCCACTCCCCCTCGCTCGAGCTGTCGTCAGTTCGTTGGTCGCAGAGCGCGTTCGAGGAGCACCTCCGCCGCCGCTCGCGCGTGCCGGCCGTAGTCCGCCTCGCCGAGCACCATGGCACGGCTGGCCGCCCCGTCCGCGAGGGTGACCAGCTGTTCGGCGAGGGCGGCGGGCTCCCGGCAGCCGAGCTCCTCGACCAGCGCGGTGACCAGCGGGAGCATCCTCAGCTTCTGCTCCCGGGCGTAGGAGTGGACGATGCTCTGCGGGTCCGGGAACTCCGCAGCGGCGTCGATGAACGGGCATCCGCGCACCGGGGCGGCGGGCGCGGCGGGTGCGGCGGGTAGGTCGAACAGCCCGAGGATCCGGTCCCGCGGCGGGAGGTCCGCGCGGTTCAGCACGCCCTCCAGGGTGGCACCGGACGCCACGAGGTCCTCCAGGTGGGCGATCACCAGCTCCCCCTTGGTCCGGAAGTGCGCGTAGAGCGTGCGCTTGGAGACCGGCGCCTCCTCCGCGACCTGTTCCATCCCGGTCGCGTTGATCCCCTGGGCCGCGAACAGCCGGGCCGCGGCGGCCAGGATGCGTTCCCGGCCCCCGCGCCCGCGCGGTCGAGGTGCGGCAGTCGTCGTACGCATGTGCCGAGTGTACGTATCCGTTTACTTCGGCGGCACCGGTTCGCTGGAACCCGGTGCGAAAACCGGTTGCCCAGCGGGCCGCACGGCAACTTGACTGCCCGTCAGATGTGGTGCCTGTCGACGGGGAGTGGTCATGGAAGACCCGCAGTTCACCGTGCGGCTCGCCGGTGCCTCACCGCGCGGTGCGGCACGCCTCAGAGCGGTCCGTGTGGTGACCGGACTCAGCCTGTGGCGCAGTGGCGTGGCGCTGGACTCCGGGACGGCCGTCCTCCTGTCGGACGTCCCGTTCGAGCTGGCCGGCCCGGCCGCGCGGGAGCTGCGCCGGGTGGGTGTGCCGGTCGTCGTCGACTGCGGCGCGTGCCGACGCACCCTGCCCGAGGACGGTGCCCCCGTCGCCCCCGGGCCCTGCGCCGGTCGGCACTTCCCCACCGCCCACTGTCAGGCCAACTCCCTGACCGGCTGTGACTGCGGGTTCTGCGTCGACTACGGCAGCTCACCCGGGCTCTCCGCACGCTGAGCCCGGGCGGGCGGTTGGGGCCGGCGACCTACCAGCGCAGGAGGTGGCCGGTGGCGGCGAGGTGGTCGAGGGCAGTGCGGGTGGTGGGGCTGGCGCGGGGGTGGTCGCCGTGGGTGAGACGGGCGAGTTCGGCGATCTCGCCGCACGGGGTGGGGGTGCCGGCGTGTTCGGCGGTGTAGCAGGTGGTGCGGACCAGGGTGCCGGCCGGCCTGTTGTCGGCCGGGGCCTCGATGGTCAGCAGCGGCCGGACGGTGGCCGGGTCCAGGGTGACGCCGAGCTCCTCCCGGATCTCGCGGACGAGGGCCTGGGGGTGGGTCTCGCCGGGCTCGGGCTTGCCGCCGGGCAGGTAGTACAGCTCGCGGCGGTGGGTGCGGGTGGCGAGGAGCCGACCGTCGTCGAGCCGGATCCAGGCCACCTTCTCGATCACGTCGGGCATCGGGCCTCAGCCCGCGCTCGGGCCGGTCGGGGCGCCCGCGACGCGGTGTTCGCCGCCGTTGCGGTGCTGCCAGAGGCGGTAGACGTCGACCGCGTCCTCGCTCGGCGCGTACCGCATCGGCAGCCGGCGCTCGTCCCAGTGCCTGGCGAACTCGTCATAGAAGGTGGCGAGTTCGAAGTACTTGCGGTCGTCGACGTAGTGCGGCTCGTAGGCGTCGCGGGTGGTGAGGAAGACCACCTCGTCCGGCGAGCAGTAGTAGAGCGACCCCAGGCACATCGGGCAGGGGTGGGCCAGCACGTAGATGGTGGTGCCGGTCAGGTGCTCGGTGCCGAGCTCGGTGCAGGCCTCGCGGATGGCGAGGATCTCCGCGTGCGCGGTGGGGTCGTTGGTCTGGGCGACCTTGTTGGCGCTCTCGGCGAGGATCCGGCCGTCCTTGACGATGACGGTCGCGAACGGACGGCCGCCCTCGGCGACGTTCTGGCGGGCGATGTCGATGGCGCGCTGGGCGAAGTCCACGGTGGCCTCTTCCGGGTCGGGTGAGGGGGAGGTGGGGGGGGCGGCGGCCCGCCCCACCGATGAGCAGGCGTGGGTCAGAACGGCTTGGTCGGCAGGTACTTGCCGTCCAGGGTGATGACGGCGCGCTCGCCGCCCTCGGGGTCGGCGACCTTCTTCACGTCCAGCTTGAAGTTGATCGCGGAGATGATGCCGTCGCCGAACTCCTCGTGGACGAGGGCCTTGAGGGTGGTCCCGTAGACCTGGAGCATCTCGTAGAAGCGGTAGATGGTCGGGTCGGTGGGGATGCCGCCGGGGATCGAGCCTCGGGTCGGGATGGTCTGCAGCAGCAGCACCGCGTCCTCGTCCAGGCCGAGCAGCCCGGCGACGGCCTCGGCGGAGGTCTTCGGCAGGGCGTGCTGGCCGAGGAGGGCTGCGGTGGTGAAGGCCACCGACAGGCCGGAGACGTCGGCGATCTGCTGCCACGTGAGGTCCCTGCGGGTCTTGGCATCGACGGCGGCGACGGCGAGCGCCTGGCGTGCGGTGGGGTCGAACTGGGCGTGCACCATGAGGGGCTCCTTCGGGTGGTGGGCGCTTCGCGGTGGTGCGGAGCGCGCGGGTCGAGGGGTTCCGGGCCGCGCGGACGGGGCGGCCCGGGGGCCTGGGGGCCTGGGAGGTCAGGCCGCGAGCGCGGCCCGGTCGGCGGCGGTGAGGTCCTCGACGCGCCCGGTGGCGATGTCGAAGACCCAGCCGCGCAGGGCGACCGTCCGCTCGGCCAGGGCGCGGGCGACGGCGGGGTGGGTGGCCAGGTTCGCCAGCTGGGCGAGCACGTTGTGCCGCACCAGGGCGGGGACGTCCCCGGCGGTGGCGGTCCGCGCCACCGAGGCGTCGGCGAGCCGAAGCCAGTCGGCGACGGCCGGGGCCCCGCTGAGGTCGTGGCCGTGGGCGAGGGCGGTCATCGCCCCGCAGGCGGAGTGCCCGCAGACGACGATGTCCCGGACGCCCAGGGCGGCGACGGCGTACTCGATGCTGGCGGTGACCCCGTCGGCGCCGGGGGTGTACGCGGGCACCAGATTGCCGGCGGTGCGGATGACGAACAGCTCGCCCGGCTCCGACCCGGTGATCAGCTCCGGTACGACGCGGGCGTCGGAGCAGCCGATGAACAGGGTGTGCGGGCTGTGGTGGGCGGCCAGGTGGGCGAAGAGCTCTTCCTTGGCGGGGAAGACGTCCCGCTGGAAGTGCGCGATGCCCTCGGCGAAGTCACGCATGGAATCACTCCCTCTCGTGGCGCCGGGCCGGTGGGGCCTGGCGAGATCCACTGTGCATGACCTGCTGCTATAGCGTCCAAGAGCTGCTACCGATGGCATCCATCGATGCGGTCTATAGTTCGACCATGGCCCTGGAACTGCGCCACCTGCGCTACCTGCTCGCCGTGGCCGACCACGGCAACTTCACCCGCGCCGCCGAGGAGCTGCACGTCTCCCAGCCCACGCTGTCCCAGCAGATCAAGCAGCTCGAACGGACCCTGGGCACCCAACTGCTGGACCGCACCGGACGCACCGTGCGCCTCACCGACGCCGGCCAGGCGTACGCCCACCACGCCCGCGGCGCGCTACGGGACCTCGCCGCCGCCGAACGCGCCGTCCACGACGTCCAGGACCTCTCGCGCGGGCAGCTACGCCTGGGCGTCACCCCCACCTTCACGGCCTACCTCGTCGGCCCGCTCGCCGCCGGACTCCACACCCGGCACCCCGGCATCGGCCTGACCGTGCGGGAGAGCAGCCAGGACGGCATCGAAGCCGGCCTGCTCACCGACGAGTTCGACCTCGGCATCGCCTTTCGGGGGCCGCACCTGCCCGGCGTCACCGGCACCGACCTGTTCACCGAGACCCTCACCCTGGTCACCGGCGTCGACACGCTTCCGGCGGACCCGCTTCCCGATCCGCTCCCCCTGCGGGACCTCGGCGAGCGCCGACTCGCCCTGCTCAGCGGCGACTTCGCCACCCGGGGGCACATCGACGCCTACTTCGCCCAGCACCGCGTCAGCCCGCGCATCGCCGTCGAGGCCAACTCCGTCCAGGCCCTCACCGAGGTCGTCCAGCGCACCCCGCTCGCCACCGTGCTGCCGGACGCCGTCACCCACGACCACCCCCGGCTCGCCCGGATCCCGCTCGACCCGCCGCTCCCCACCCGCACCGTCACCCTGCTGCACCGCTCCGACGCCTACCGCAGCGCCGCCACCCGCGCCTTCACCGACCTCGTCCACGACCTGGTCCGCACCCGCGGATACCCGCCGGCCGCCTGACCAGCGGACGGCCGGCGGGCCCGACCCCCGTTCAGTCGGCCGACGGGCCCGACCCGCGCTCAGCCGGCCGACGGCGCGCCGAACCAGCGGGCCAGGGCCGGCCGCAGGGTCGCCGGGGTACCCACCCAGCACACGTGGCCGTCCGGGCGGATCAGCATCGGCTCGACGGGCGCGCCCCGCCCGGCCCGGTCCACCCGGTCCGACCAGGGGGCGGCGGACCCGGCGAGGGAGTCCTCGGGGTCGAGCAGCACGCCGCGCCCGGACCGCAGCAGCTCGTGCACCCGGACCGCACCGAGGTCGGCGTCCGGCACGGGCCGCCCGAGGAGCGGGTGGGCGCCGGTGTCCGGCATCGGGTAGCGGATGGCCGTCCCGGACATCACGGCGTCCAAGTGCCGCCGTGCGTCAGGCAGTTCGAGCAGCTCGACGAAGACCTCCCGGGTGGCCAGCACCTCAGGGTCGCGGGCGCCCACCCAGTCCATCAGCAGGCTCTGCGCCTGGACGTTGCGCAGCGCCAACGTCCCGGCCAGGTGGCGCTCGGTGTGGTAGCTGTCGAGCAGCCCCTCCGGTGCCCAGCCCCGGACCGCGGCGCCGAGCTTCCAGCCGAGGTTGAAGGCGTCCTGCATCCCGCCGTTCATGCCCTGGGCGCCGAGCGGGAGGTGCACATGGGCGGCGTCGCCGGCCAGGAACACCCGCCCGTGCCGGTACTCGGCGGCCTGCCGGGCCGCGTTGGTGATCCGGCGGGCGTGGCAGAGTTCGAGCAGCTGCACCCGCTCTCCGAACACGGCGCGCAGACCGTCCCGGATCTCGTCCTCGGTGATCGGCACGTCCCTGGGCAGCGACCGGCCCGGTCCGCCCATGGCGAGGCGGCGCAGCGGCCGGCCCCGGCCGTCGGTGCCGAGCGGGAACACCCCCGCCCAGGCACCGTCGGCGCTGCGGTGGTGGGTCGGCAGGCCGTCGGCCCCGCTCAGCCGCACATCGGCGGCGATGGTGGTCAAGGTGCCTGCCTGGCCCGGGAATTCAGCCTTCAGCAGGGTCCGCACCGTGCTGTGAGCGCCGTCGGCGGCGACCAGGTACCGGGCGCGGACGGCACGGCCGTCGGCGAAGGTCGCGGTGACGGCGTCCTCGTCCTGGGCGAGGCCGACCAGTTCGTGGTCGCGCCGGACGTGGAGGCCCTGATCGGCGAGGTGCCGTTCGAGGAAGGCCTCCAGTTCGGCCTGGGGGACGGAGCGCCAGGGCTGCCGGGGGCGGAAGGCGGTCCGGCCGTCCTCGGCACCGGGGGTCGGGACGGGCGCCAGCGGGATGCCCGCGAAGTGGCTGCCGCCGACCGGGTGCTCCCCGGTGGCCAGCAGCGGCGCCAGCAGGCCGCGCTGGTCGAGCGCCTCCAGCGTGCGGGTCTGCACGCCGCCCGCCCGGGACAGGGTGCTGCGCCCCGGCAGCCGGTCGGCCAGTACCGTCCTCACCCCCGCCAGCAGCAGTTCACCGGCCGCGGTCATCCCGGTGGGGCCAGCGCCGACCACGAGTACGTCGGTGTCGGTGTCGGTGTCCATGGTTCCTCCCTGGTTCGGTCGGTCGGCTGATCCCGCCGACCGGGGACAACGCTCCGTCCGCCGAGGGGTGTTGAGCCAGTAACGAGCCCGCTGGTGCCGGTATCCGACACCGACTACCCTCGGCACGGTGGAATCCGACTACGACGAGCTGGACCGCCGTCTCGTCCACGCCCTGCAGATCGACGGCAGGGCCCCGTTCAGCACGATCGCCGCCGCCCTCGGGGTGTCGGACCGCACCATCGCCCGCCGTTACGCCGCACTGCGTGCCACCGGCGCGCTGCGGGTGCTCGGCGGCGTCGACCCGACCGCGCTCGGCGCGGTGCTCTGGCTGCTTCGGGTGCGCTGCGCACCCAACGCCTCGATCGCGGTCGCCGAGGCGCTCGCCCGACGCCCCGACACCTCCTGGGTGAGCCTCTCCTCCGGCGGCACGGAGATCACCTGCAGCGTCCGCACCGAGACCGACGCCGACAGCGAGGCCCTGCTGCTTTCCCGGCTCCCCCGCACCCCGCGCGTCGAGGGCGTGAGCGCCCACTCCGTCCTGCACTCCTTCTACGGCGGGCCGGACAACCTGATCGCCAAACTCGGCCCGCTGGACGCGACGGCCGTCGAGGCGCTGCGCCCGCCCCCGCTGACGCACCGCCCCGGCCCGGTACGGCTCGACGACGGCGACCGCCGGCTGCTCGCCGCCCTGGCCGCCGACGGCCGCGCCGGCTTCGAGCAACTGGCCACGGTGACCGGCTGGTCGCCCACGACCGTCCGGCGCCGGATGACCGAGCTGCGCGAACACGGCGTGCTCTACCTGGACCTCGACTGCGACCCGCGCCTGCTCGGCATCGGCAGCCGGACCCTGCTGTGGCTCTCGGTCGCGCCCCCGCACCTGGCGGAGGCCGGCGAAACCCTGGCCGGGCACCCCGAAGTCGCCTTCGCCTGCGCCACCACCGGCCCGACCAACCTCTACGCCAGCGTGCTCTGCGCCGACCAGCGGGCCCTGTACCGCTACCTCACCACCCGGGTCGCCGCGTTGCCGGCCGTCACCCACGTCGAGACGGCGCCGGTGATCCGGACGCTCAAGCAGGCCGCGAACCGGGTGTAGCCGCCGTCCCCGTCCGGGGCCACTGCGGCGTCACCGCATGCCGAGACCGTCGGCCGGACACCCGGATGCCGAGTGCCCGGACACCCGCGAAACGGGCTGCAACCGGAGGCTGTGCGGCGGCGTCCCCCCGGATACGAACGGTCGCCCGACTGTCGTACCACCGGGGGGACTTCACACATGCCGATCAACGACGCCGTACCCGCGCCAGCGCCGCACGGCGCCCTGACGCCCTGTCCTAGCTGCGCGCTCACCGACCAGGTCCGCAGCGTGCCGGCCGTCCACCTGGACGAGCGGCGGAAGGTCACCGTACGCAGCTCCGGCCGCGACGGCCGCACCGAGACCCGTGAGGAGGTCTCCGCCCTCGGCCGCGCCCTGGCGCCCGCGCCGCCGACCTTCACCACGGCGTTCCAAACGCTGCTGGTCCTGGGCATCCTGACGCTGTTCGGGACGGTCGCCACCTTCACCACGGGCATGTCGAACCGCAACGCGTCCGTCCACCACGAGCCCGACCTCTCGCCGCCGGACTGGGTGACCAAGCACCCGGGGTTCCCGAACGACTTGCCCACCGAGCTCCCGGGCTTCGGCCCCAAGCCCACCCCCGCCTCCCCGGCCACGCACCCGGCGGCCCCGCTCGCCGAGGCGACCGGTACGCCGACCGTGCTCCTGGTGTCGTACCTGCTCCTGGCCGTCACGATCGCCCTGGGGGCAGGCGCGATCGCCCTGTTCCTCGCCCGGCGCCGGCACCTGGCGGGCCGGCCGCAGGCCGAGCGGCTCTGGAACCAGGCCTGGTACTGCGCCCGCTGCGGCACCGCGTACTTCCCGCCCACCGCCGGCCAGGGCACCGGCGCGCTCGGCCTCGCGGACTTCCGCCGGACCGTCTGGACGGCGGGCGGCTACGGCGACCTCGCCGACCGGTACCGGCCGTAGCCGTTCCCGACCGTTGGAGCCGGGCGCCGCGGAACCGCCGCCGCCCACCCCGAGCCCGCCGGCGGGCTCGTCCTCGTCGAGGCCGGGCCCGCCGAGTCGCACCAGGGGCCGTCGACGCGCCCGACGGTCCGGTACGTCAGGGGATCCGGTACGTCAGGGGGTCGGGCACCTCAGGGGATCCGGGCCTCGATGTGGGCGAGTTGGGCGGCGAGGATCTCCTCGAAGGCGGTGCGGCGGTCCGCGCCGAGGGGTCGGATGTCGCGGGCGAAGTGGGCCAGGGCCGGGAAGTGTTCGGGGTCGGCGCCTAGCACGGCGACGCGGAACTGCTCCATGCCCTGTTGGTACTCCTCGGGGGTGATGGTGCTGATGCCGCCCTCGGAGGAGATCAGCGCGGCGAGCAGGATCACCAGGCGGTGGTAGCGCTCCGGGATCTCCCGGTCGGGCAGGCCGGAGGCGCGCAGGGCCTGGAGCAACTCCTCCATGACCAGCCGGGATCCGGTACCGCCGGAGCCGTAGTGCCCCCAGATCGCGGCGAGTTGGGGCTGCTCACCGAAGGCCTCCCGCAGGCGCAGGGCCAGGGCGGTGACGCGCTGCTTCCAGTCGCCCTCGGGGCGGTGACCGTCCATGGTGGCCAGCAGGACCCGGTCGGCGACCGCGCGCAGCAGTTCGGTCTTGTTGCGGAAGTGCCGGTAGAGGCTGGAGGAGTCGGTCCCCAGGGTCGCGGCGAGCTTGCGCACGCTGAACGACTCGGCGTCACCCGCGCGCAGCAGCGTGGCCGCGGTGTCCAGGATCTCCTCGGTCGACCATCGCCTGCGGCCGGTCATCTCGTCCCTCTCGTCTCTCGTCTCGTTCTCCCGCCCCGTCTCCCGTCCGGGCTGAGCCTAACGTATGCACTTGTCGTTGCACGCGGTGCGTGCATAATGAGGGCATCGCGTCCGTCCAACCGTGACGACACCCGGCAGCAAGCCGGGAGGGGGAGCAGGGCACATGAGCGAGAACACGACCGCGGCACGACCGCTGGAGCCGGACTTCGAGACGATCACGACCGAGGAACTGATCGCCTACCGCGAGGCGGAGAACCGCTTCCGGGCCTCCGCCCCGGCGCGAGCCGTCCTCGGAGAACCGCACCCGGGCGCCGCCATCGAGTGGCAGCGGCTGGCACTGCCCGACCGCGACCTCCCGGTCCGGGTGTACCGACCAGCCCTGGTCGAGGGCAGTGAGGCCGGCGAGGCCGGCGCCCGGACCGCCCTGCCGCTCGTGATCCACGTCCACGGTGGCGGCTTCGTGGGCACGGCGGCGCAGTGCGACTGGACCAGCAGCCACCTCGCCGCCCGGCTGCCCGCACTCGTCGTCTCGGTCGAGCACCGCCTCCTCGCCCCCGCCGATCCGCTCCCGAACGCCGCCGCCGACGGCTGGGACGTACTCGACCACGTGGTGCGGAACGCCGCGCGGTGGGGCGTCGATCCGGCCCGCACGGCCGTGTTCGGCGAGAGCTGCGGCGCGCTGATCAGCGCCCTGACGGCCCTCCGGGCCAGGACGGCCGGCCTGGAACTCAAGGCTCAGGTCCTGGTCAACCCGGTGACCGACGTCACCGGGACGATGTTCGACCACCCGTCCATGGCCGAGCACGGACACACCTCGACCCTGGCCCTGCCGCAGCTGCGACTCTTCCAGCGGCTCGCCGTCCCGCCGGGAACCGACGCCGGCGCCGTCTCCCCGCTGCACGCGGACGACCTGGGCGCCCTCGCCCCGGCGCTGGTGGTGGTGCCCACCCATGATCCGGTCGCCGACCACGGCCGCCGCTACGCCGAGCGGCTGCACGCGGCCGGGACTCCCGTGCGGCTCTCCGAATTCCCGGGCGCCAGGCACGCGTTCCTCACCCTGCCCGGCATCGAACCGCAGGCCGAGGCCGCCCAGTCGGAGATCCTCCGGTTCCTCCGCGCGGCCCTGGCGGCGTGACGGGTCCTCACCGGCGGGGAGGCGAAGGCGGTACGGCCCAGGGACCAGGCGGACTTCGACGGTGTACTGCCGTTCCCTAATAGGACCTACCGAGGCTCCATCCGGCAGACTCGGTGCCCGGTAGCCGCTGGCAGGTGAGCACTCTTTGTTCCCTGGACTTCGAGTCCTGTTGACAGATCGTGCCCCCGCCGGTCGGCCAGGAGCGAAATCGCTGATGGGATGTCGTGCCCGCCCGATTGCGGCGTGAGTACAGCCTTATTAGGTCGCTGATGGTTCTCCTGCGGGCCACTGCCGATCGAGGTCGATGACGGAGGACGAGTTGCTGTTCGTTGGGGACGACTGGGCCCAGGACCACCACGACGTCGAGCTGATGGACGCCGCGGGCCGTCGGTTGTCCAAGGCCCGGTTGCCGGAGGGCGTCGCGGGAATCGAGCGGCTGCACGCGATGATCGGCGCCGAGCTCGGCGAGGACAGCAGGGCCGAGGTGGTGATCGGGATCGAGACCGACCGGGGCCCAGGGGTGCAGGCGCTGATCGCCGCGGGCTACACGGTGCACGCAGTCAACCCGCTGCAGGCTTCCCGGTACCGGGAACGCTTGGCGGTGTCGGGGGTCAAGAGTGACGCGGCCGACGCGCACATGCTCGCCGACATGGTGCGCACCGACTCCCACCAGCTGCGCCCGATCTCCGGGGACACCGCCGACGCGGAAGCGGTCAAGGTGGTAACGCGAACCCACAAGACCCTGATCTGGGAGCGGACCCGCACCACGCAGCGGCTGCGGCACGCCCTGCTCGACTACTTCCCCGCCGCCCTGGAGGCGTTCGATGACCTGGACGCCCCCGACGTCTTGGAACTGCTTGCCAAAGCACCTGACCCGGTAGTCGCAGCGAAGCTGACGACCACACAGATCAGTGCGGCCCTCAAGCGCGCCCGCCGGCGCAACATCGCCGACCAGGCCGCAAAGATCCAGGCCGTACTGCGCGCCAAGCACCTGGGCCAGCCCGCCGCTGTGACGGCGGCTTGCTCCGACTCGGTGCGCGCTCTTGTCGCGCTGCTGGTCACCTTGAACGAGCAGGTCAACTTCCTGCACGGGCAGGTCGAGGACTACTTCGGCCGGCACCCCAACGCTGAGATCATCCGCTCCCAGCCCGGGCTGGGCCCGATACTCGGCGCCCGGATCCTCGCAGAATTCGGCGACGATCCGCACCGTTACGCCAGCGCCAAGGCCCGCAAGAACTACGCCGGCACCAGCCCGATCACCCGCGCCTCCGGCAGGAAGAAGGTCGTGACCGCCCGGCACGTCCGAAACGACCGGCTCATCGACGCGCTGATCGCCCAGGCCTTCTCCGCGCTTCGGATCTCCCCTGGTGCCAGGGCCTACTACGAGAAGCAACGGGCCCGCGGCATCGAATTCAACGCCGCCCTGCGCCAACTCGCCAACCGGCTCGTCCGCATCCTGCACGGCTGCCTCAAGACCGGCACACCGTACGACGAGGCGACAGCTTGGTCTCAGCGGGCCCACGCTCTCGCCGCGTGACACTACAGCTCGGGCAACCGGTCAACGGGTGTGGGGGACCGCCGCTCTTCCAGCCAGTAGAGGTAGATCCGCAGGTCAGTTGCCAGGCCATCGGCGATGTAGAGCTCGAAGTCGCGGACGGCAGCGGCGATGCCCTGGCCTGCCCGGGCATCGCTCTCATCCCATTCACTCCGCTGCTCGGACAGGTACTGCATGACCTGGCTGCGGTTACGCCACCACTCTCGAACCGTTTCCGGTGTCCATCGCGAGTCACCATCACAGCCGTACCCGAGGAACGGGTCGTTGTCTGCCGCCTCGACCAGCAGGGCCGTGTCCGCAGGCGTTCTGGGTTGGCGATAGACGTACTCGCTGAGGTGTTCGCCTCCATAGAGGACGTGGGCGGGTGCCGAGAGCCGTCCCGTCCAGCAGGTGTCGGTCTCCCCGCCGTAGAAGGGCCCGGGGACGTTGAGCCACAGCCGGTCTTCCCAACGGCCCCGAAAGGCATCGCGGTCGTTGCCGAGGATGGCCACCGGGTCGAAGTAGAGCGTCATCCGCCGAGACTAAGGGCTCCCGAAATGATCAAGAAGCCCCCGCTCGCGGACACACGAGCTGTGAGAGGAGATCGTGCGCCGCACCGAGCCGGCATGAGGTTCGTTCGTTGAGCCCGGGAAAATCGTTGGACCCGCTGACGGGGGCGCGTCGTAGGGTTCGGGGCGCGGAGACGCGGTTGGCGAAGAGGGAATGGTGGATGGCGGGACTGTACGAGATCTGGCAGCGGGCGGAGGTGTCGCGCAGGCTCGACGTGTTGTCGGGCTTTGTCGTGACGTGCGTGGCGGGGGACGACGACGCGCGACGCCGTCTCGCCCAGCTGGTTGCCGGCGCGGACGCGGCCCTCTCCGCCTCGCCCCCGGATTTGATGGTCGCCTCGGAGTACCTGGACGAACTCGTATGGTGGGCTGACACGGAGTGGGCCGATCACCCCTATCGTCCCGTGGAAGCCCGGCCTGACGAGGCCGACCGGCAGACGCGTGACTACGCCAAGGATCTCCGGCACGCCGCACTCCCGGTCCGCGCCCGGGACGAGATGAGCCGCATCGAACTCAGTCTCGAGGTGCGGTTCCTGGCCTTGTGCCGCCAACCGGGGTTGGACTGTCGGATCCGCCAGGACATCTTCTACGTCGCTGGGCGTGCCGCGATGGCCCTCGACCTCGGACACTTGGAAGCCGCAGAGCGGGAGATCCGGCGCATGGAACAGGTGGGTTCCTTGGAGCCACGGGAGAGCCGCTGCGGCTGATGCGCGGCTCTCCCGTTCGAGCCGAACGACGGACTGCCCATGGGAAGGGGACTGTCTGGTCTCCGTGGGCTCACGTGCTCGCCGTTTGACTCTCCAGCTCATGGGATGTCTGTCAAGTCAGCAAGTTGAGCCAGGTGTAGCGATGGCTCGACGGCTCCGCCAGCGGAGTGTGAACGGCTGGGCAAGGTGCCGGCCAAGGTGCGGCCACTCGCAGAAGACGCAAACCGTGGCTCCGGAAGCATGGGGGAATCCACTGAATTCAAAAAAATACCCCCGTGGGTATAGTGGAGCGAGAGGCCCGTCTGAGGGTCGTCACGTGAGGAGTTGTTGATGTGCCGACGCGTTGTCTGCCGTACCTGCGGCAAGCCGTCCTATGCCGGGTGCGGCATGCATGTGGAGCAAGTGCTGGCCGGGGTGCCCAAGTCCAGCCGGTGCGGCTGCGGCAAGGATGCGCCAAAGGGCGGCGGCTGGCTGGGGCGGCTGTTCGGGCGGCGTTGACGGCCGGACCGCGGTCGGTTGGCCCTGATGGGAGAAGAGAGCCGTGAGCAGCGCCACCCCCACCCTCCGTCCCTCCGTCGGGCGGGCGCGTGATCTCCGGTTGGGGCTGCGTGCGAATCTGGCCCAGTTCTCGTTGCTGGTCGCGGTCAACGCGTTGGTGGGCGGCATGCTCGGCCAGGAGCGCACCGTCTTGCCGTTGCTCGCCGACCGGATGTTCCACCTGTCCGCCTACACCGCCGCGCTCACCTACATCGTGGCGTTCGGCGCGACCAAGGCGGTGACGAACTTCTTCGCCGGGACGCTGTCGGACCGCTTCGGCCGCAAGCCGGTCCTGGTGGCGGGGTGGCTGTTCGCGCTGCCGGTGCCGCTGCTGCTGATCTGGGCACCGTCCTGGGGCTGGGTGGTGTTCGCGAACGTGCTGCTCGGCGTCAACCAGGGCCTGGCCTGGTCCACCACTGTCATCATGAAGATCGACCTGGTCGGGCCGGGGCGCCGGGGCCTGGCGATGGGTCTCAACGAGGCCGCCGGCTACGGCGCGCTCGCCGCCACCGCGATCGCCACCGGCGCCATCGCCGCCCACTGGGGCCTGCGCCCGCAGCCGTTCTTCCTCGGTATCGCCTACGCCGCCCTCGGCCTCGGCCTGTCCGTGCTGGCGGTGCGCGAGACCCGGGAACACGCCCGCGCCGAGGCAGCCCTCCACCCCGCACCCGCGAACCCGGACCACCACGGCGAGCTGACCACCGGGCAGATCGCCCGTGCCGTCAGCCTCGCCGACCGGGCACTTTCGTCGGCGAGCTGGGCCGGGATGGTCAACAACCTCAACGACGCCCTCGCCTGGGGCATCTTCCCCCTGCTGTACGCCGCGCACGGCCTGAGCGTGGGCCGAATCGGGCTGCTCGCCGCGCTGTATCCGGCCGTGTGGGGCCTGGGCCAGATCCTGACCGGCTGGTGGTCCGACCGCATCGGCCGCAAGCACCTCATCACCGCCGGCATGCTCCTGCAGGCGATCGCGATCGCCCTGGTCGCCATCGGCACCACCCTCCCCGTGTGGGCGCTCGCCCAGGTCCTGCTCGGCGTCGGCACCGCGATGGTCTACCCGACCCTGCTCGCTGTGATCGGCGACGTCGCCCACCCCGCCTGGCGGGCCCGCGCGGTCGGCGTCTACCGCCTGTGGCGCGACGGCGGCTTCGCCGTCGGTGCCCTGCTCGCCGGAGCCCTCGCCGACGCCTACGGCCTGACCACCGCGATCTGGGCCGTCGCCGCCCTCACCGCCGCCTCCGGTCTCGTCGTTGCACTGCGCATGTACGAGACCCGCCCTCAGGGGTGAACCCGGTCCGGCGCGGGTGCGGGCTGCCCTCGCGGCGTTCGAGATCACCTCGATCCCCACGCTGATGGTGGTGCGCGTCGGCGTCGTACGCGCAGGCCGGGGCCGCTGCCCGAGCCCGCCCTGGAGGAGTTGGTCGGCAAGGCGCGCGAGGTGGACATGGACGAGGTGTGGCGCCAGATGGAGGCTTATTGATCGTTTCAGAATGAGTTGAGCGGCGAAGCACAGGCGCCGTGGGCACGCCGCAAGGCGCATCCAAGACTTGCCTGTGGATGCTCATGTTCGGCAAGGTTCCTCGGTGACCTCCTACACGCAGCGATACACCAACGGTGACCACGAAGGTGTCTGGGCGGACCTGCGCCGCCTTGGCCCCGTTCCGGACGCGCTTGATGAGGACTGCCGAGGTGTGGCGCTGGCGACGATGCAACGGGTGGCACGTCACGTGGACCGACTCGCGGAGCAACTGACTGAACTCGGACTCGTGCCCGCCAGTCCCATCCGGAAGCCAACCACGGCCGAAGATCTGCGGGATCTCGATCTTCTTCGGGCCGAGATCGGCTCCATGCCCTTGGCCCTTGATGCGTGCTTCCGCCATGTGGGCGGGGCGTGGTTCGCCGGAGACTGTCCGGCGCTGGACGAGCGCTATGCCACGGGGTCCCAGTACAGCGCCGCGCCGATCCTTCCGGATCCGCTGGCGCTTCCCGACGTGGGGCATCTGCGCGAGAGCTGGGACGATTACCAGGACGCCGTCGAAGACGACCCCGAGGTTGGTGAGGACGGGTTCTTCTTCGACTTCGCGCCGGACGAGTTGCACAAGGCCAACATCAGTGGCGCCACCCACGACATCGAGATGACCCAGAACGTGGCCGACCCGGTGATCCACGGTGTGGGTGGCCGGCCCGGCATCACGCTGGTTGAGTACCTGCGAACGTCGATTTCCTGGGGCGGTATGCCCGGTTGGTCCTTCAAGCCCGACCAGGCGCCTGCTGCCCTGGCAGCCCTGCGCGTTCACCCTGACTTCTGACGAGGTAGGTTCGGGCTGCCACGGACCATGGTGCAACCGGGGGCAGCCGGAATCTCACAGCCCCGGTCGGCGAACAGCCGCCGGGGCCTGCGCCGCGGGCGTCCTCGCAGTCCTCGGATCGGCGGTATCGCGTCCAGCAGGGGCAGCAGCTGGGTGACGTCGTGGCGGTTGCCTCCGGTGAGCGTCACGGCGAGCGGGGTGCCGCAACGGTCCACGATCACATGGTGCTTGGAGCCGGGGCGAGCGCGGTCGACGGGTGAGGGGCCGACGTGATCCCCCCCTTGAGGGCCCGGACGTGCGAGCCGTCCACGGCACAGTCGTCCAGGTCCAGCAGGTCCGCGCGGCGCAGTTCGGTCAGCAGCGAGGTGTGCAGGCGGGGCCAGAGGCCGACCTCGGTCCAGTCCCGCAGCCGGCGCCAGGCCGTGACCCCGGAGCAGCCCACGGCCTGCGCGGGGACATCACGCCATGCGACACCCGTCCGCAGCACGTAGATGATGCCGGCCAGCGCCGCCCGGTCCGGGACCCGTAGTCGCCCAGGGTGGCGGTGGCGCCGTTCGGGAGCGGGCGGCAGCAGCGGAGCCACCCGCTCCCACAGGTCATCCGGCACAAGATCAACACGCACCCAAATAGCCTGCCGACCAAGATCGTCGAGCACAGAGGGGTGCAGCTCAACTCATTCTGAAACGATCAGTTGGCCCCCTGGGCGCGGGACGGAAGTGCGCCATCACGCCTTCGCCTGGATACCCCAGTGGGTATTTGACGGGGATGTCGCGATGGAGTTACATTCGAAACCACGATGCCCCGGGGGGTATATGGAGGACTAGCGTGACCAGTGAGATCGACCTCGACACCTTTGCCTCGGCCTGGGCCGATGGCGGCCTCGTCCTGGATGTGCGCGAGCCGGAGGAGTACCAGGCGGGACATGTGCCCGGCGCGGTGCTCGTCCCGCTGGCGAAGCTGCCCGCCTGGGCCGACGCCCCGGCGGACCGGCCGGTGTACGTGATCTGCGCGAGCGGCAACCGCAGCCTGGTCGCCGCCGACTGGATGTGCGCCCGCGGTGTCGACGCCCGCTCGGTCGCCGGCGGCACCCGCGGCTGGGCCCGCGTCGGGCGCCCCCTCGTCACCGGCTCGCACCCGCACTGACCCGCTCCCGCGCCACCCGGCGCACCTTTCCTTGGCTCCCCCGTGCCTGAGCGGTCCGTCGCCGACCGGCCGCGGCCCTGTCCTGTCTGTTTCTATACCCCCATGGGTATTTCCGGCCCTGTGTGGGTCCTCGATCGGAAGGTTGTTCCCCGTGTTCTTCGCCCAGTACTACCTCGACTGCCTCTCCCAGGCGTCGTACATGATCGCCGACGAGTCCACCGGACGGGCGGTGGTCGTCGACCCGCGCCGGGACATCTCCGAGTACCTGGCCGACGCCCAGGCACGCGGCTTCACCGTCGAGGCGGTCATCAACACGCACTTCCACGCCGACTTCGTCGCCGGTCACCTGGAGATGGCCGCCCGCACCGGCGCCTGGATCGGCTATGGGCAGCGGGCCGAGACCGAGTACCCGATCCGCCACCTCGCCGACGGCGAGCGGATCAGCCTCGGCGAGGTGACCCTGCAGATCATGGAGACCCCCGGCCACACCCCGGAGTCGATCAGCGCCCTGGTCTTTGAGCGCGCCGCCGACGAGGTCCCCTACGGCGTGCTGACCGGAGACGCGCTGTTCATCGGCGACGTCGGCCGCCCCGACCTGCTCGCCTCGGCGGGCGTCACCGCCGAGGAGCTCGGCCGGATGCTCTACCGCAGCGTGCAGCACAGGCTGATGGGCCTGCCCGACGAGGTGCGGGTCTTCCCCGCCCACGGCGCCGGCTCGGCCTGCGGCAAGAACCTCTCCACCGAGAAGCAGTCCACCATCGGCGCCCAGCGCGCCACCAACTACGCCTGCCAGCCGATGAGCGAGGACGACTTCGTCGCCATCGTCACCGCCGGCCAGTCCGCCGCACCCGGCTACTTCGCCTACGACGCCACCCTCAACCGCCAGCACCGCGACCTGTTCGACCCCACCGCCGCACCCCGGCCGCTGTCCCTGGAGGACTTCCACACCGAGCACGCCACCGGAGCGGTCGTGGTGGATACCCGCAGCCCGCAGGAGTTCGGCACCGGCCACCTGCGCGGCGCGATCAACATTCCCGCCGACGGCCGCTTCGCCGAACAGGCCGGCACCGTCCTGACCCCCGACAGCCGCATCCTGGTCATCGCACCCCAGAACCGCGAGGAGGAGATCACCACCCGCCTCGCCCGCATCGGCTTCGACCACGTCGCCGGCTACCTGCTGGGCCCCGACGACGCCCTCGCCGCCATACCCGACCAGGTCACCCCCGCCAGCCGCCTCACCGCCGACCAACTGCGCACCGCCCTGGCCGGCGACCAGCCCCCGCTGGTCCTGGACGTGCGTAACTGCTCCGAGCGGGCGGGCGGCTTCATCGACGGCTCGATGCACATCGCACTGAGCGAACTGCCCAACCGCCTCGACGAGATCCCCACCGACCGCCCCCTGGTCCTGCACTGCGCAGGCGGCCACCGCTCCTCCATCGCCGCCAGCCTGCTGCGCCACCACGGCTTCGAGGACGTCTCCGACATCCTCGGCGGCTACGGCGCCTGGGCACTGCTCACCGAACCCGCCGCTGCCTGACCGCACCCCCATAGACGCCGGGGTCCGGCGCGCAGGCCGACCGTCATCAGCCCTGCACGCCAGCCCCCGGCACCCCGAACCGCCGGTGTCCGGCGGCAGGCCACCCCCACAGCCCCGCCGGACACCGGTGCCCCGCCACGCCCTCACTCATACCCGGGCGGGTATTCCGCCCGCCTGGCAGAACCGTCAATGGAGACCCCCATGACCACCCCCACCCGCACCCCCGCCGCAATCGACACCGCCGCCCTGAGGGAACTCGCCAGGGATGGCAGCGGCCCGCGCCTGCTGGACGTCCGCACTCCCGGCGAGTTCCACACCGTCCACATTCCCGGCGCCTACAACGTGCCCCTGGACACGCTGCGCGAGCACCGCGCCGAGCTGCTCCACCACCTCGACGAGGACACCGTCCTGATCTGCCGCTCCGGCGCCCGCGCCACCCAGGCCGAGCAGGCGCTCGCCGCCGCCGGCCTTCCCAACCTGCGCGTCCTTCAGGGCGGCATGGCCGCCTGGGAGGCAGCCGGCGGCCCGGTGACCCGCGGGGCGGCACGCTGGGAACTGGAACGCCAGGTGAGGCTGATCGCCGGTTCGATCGTGCTCGTCTCCGGACTGGCCGGCCTCGCGATACCCGGCCTGCACCTGGTCGGCACCGCCGTCGGAGCCGGCCTCACCTTCGCCGCCCTCACCAACACCTGCGCGATGGGCATGATGCTCGCCAAGCTCCCCTACAACCGCGGCCCGCGCACCGACATCGCCTCGGTGATCGCCGCCCTGAGGAGCCGGCCGTGATCACTCTCGCCATAGCGGCCTCGCTGCTGATCGGAGTCCTCCTCGGGATCCTGGGCGGTGGCGGATCCATGCTCACCGTCCCGATCCTGGTCTACCTGGCCGGCCAGGACACCAAGCAGGCCATCACCACCTCCCTGTTCGTCGTCGGCGTCACCAGCATCGCCGGCCTGATCTCCCACGCCCGTGTGGGCCGGGTGCGCTGGCGCACCGGAACACTCTTCGGTCTGGCAGGCATGGTCGGTGCCTACGCCGGCGGACGAGCCGCCGCATACATCCCCGACACCGTGCTGCTGATCGCGTTCGCGCTGATGATGCTCGCCACCGCGGCCGCGATGCTCCGCGGCCCCCGCAAGACCGCGAAGCAGGTGGACGGCGAACCCCCGCTCCACCGCCTGCTCCTGCAGGGCCTCGTCGTGGGCGCGGTCACCGGCATCCTCGGCGCCGGCGGCGGCTTCCTCATCGTGCCCGCGCTGGCCCTGCTGGCCGGCCTGCCCATGGGCATCGCCATTGGCACCTCGCTCCTGGTCATCGCCATGAACTCCTTCGCTGGACTGGCCGGACATATCTCCGGCGCCCACCTCGACTGGAACCTGGCCCTCGCCGTCACAGCCGCCGCCGTCCTCGGCAGCCTCATCGGCGGCCGCTACGCCGGACGCATCCCCCAGCACACCCTGCGCACCGGCTTCGGCTGGTTCGTCATCGCCATGGGCCTGTTCGTCCTCAGCCGCCAGACCGGCCCGGCCGTCCTGGCCGCCGTTCCCGCGATCGCGGCCTGGGTGCTGATCCAGCGCAGGCGCGCACGCCGGACCGAAAACCCACCCTCGGAAAGGGCGGTGGCGCCCACCCCGGAACCCGCTATCCGCCGCTGACTCCCACAGATACCCGCTGGGGTATCCTGAAAGGAAGCAGTAGGCATGCGCCAGGAGGAAACCGGTGAAGGTGGAAGAAGAAGCGACGAGCGCGGTCCTCAGCCGGCTGCGCCGCGCCCAGGGGCAGCTCGCCGGCGTCATCGCCATGATCGAAGCCGGCCGCGACTGCAAGGACGTCGTCACGCAGCTCGCCGCCGTCTCCCGGGCCCTCGACCGGGCCGGCTTCAAGATCGTGGCCAGCGGCATGCGCCAGTGCCTGGCCACTGCGGACGGCGACGCGCCGCCGATGTCCGAGGCCGAGCTGGAGAAGCTCTTCCTCGCCCTCGCCTGACCGAACCCGAGCGGCCCGACGGCACCCCATCCGCCGACAGGCCGCTCGTGCGCTGCTCGCGGGGACTGCCGAACATTCACGCCAGGCCATTCGCCGTCGAGTAGTCCGGTGTGTCGCGTGCTTGACCGGCTCCGTCCCGCGTTCTTCGAGGTGATCGTCTTCTTCAGCTTGGCGATCTCGGCCCGCAGGCGGGCTTCTGGGTCGGGGACGGCGCCACGCTGCCTGACGTGGTCGTAGAACTCGTTGCGTAGGTCGGGGTGCCGCTGGGTCAGCGCGTTGCGGGGAACTCCGGCTTCCTGGGCGAGGGCCACGATCGTCAGCGCGCCGGTGGAGTTCTGCGGGGTGCCGGTCAGGATGCGCTGCATGGCGGCGCGGATGCGATCGCGCTCGTCGGGGGCGGGGGTCATCTCGGCGTCTCCAGCTCGGTGATGCGGGTGCAATCGTGCTCATCGGCGTACGACCGTAGCCGCGTGGCGTTGGTCCGCAGGCGCTCGGCGATCGGGCCGGGGGTGTGCCGGGCTCGGTGGTCGAGCTGGTCGGCGCGGGCACGGAGCCCGGTGGCGTGGTGATCGGTACGCACGGTGTTGCCGCAGCCAGGGACGCACCGGTCGAGGGAGGGGACGTCTCTGACGCCTTCGCGCCTTGTCGTGCCGGTAGAGGCACAGGAGCAGGGCGTGCGGGTTGTCGTACAGGACGGTGCCGTCGCGGCCGAGGAAGGTCTGGTCGTACCGGTCGGCCCGCTGGGCGCCGTCGATCGCCCACGCCCGGGAGGATTCCACGTACGTCTCCACGTCGCCGGTCGCACCGGCCGACACGTAGAACGTCCGGGACGCCTTCGACCGCGCCACCCCGGCGGCCACTCGGCCATGGCAGTACCGCACCCCCGCAGGCGGCACATTCGGAACCTCGGCCACCGTCCCGTCTCGGCCCACGAACTCCCGCATCGCCACTGGGCTGGCGGCGATCCAGCCCGCCCGCTTCGCCCAGTCGAACAGCGACGTGAACGCCGCCAGCTCGCGATTCCACTTGGTTCCGCCAACCTGCCCGGGATTCTCCGGCGCCGACAGCCGCCAGAACTCGTAATCGTTCAGGTCCCGGCCCTCGGTCTGGAGCCACGACTTGCCCCGCCCCCACAGAAAGGTCAGCAGCAGTGCGACATCGGTGGCGTAGTTCCTCTTCGTCTCTCCTTCGTAGAAGCGGAACTTCCTCGACTGCACGTACAGGCTCAGCACCGGATCAACCGTGTAGTCCGGCGACAGGAAGATCGGACCCCCAGCCCGGACACCGGCCGCTGCCTCGCGTGCCGCGAGGTCACTCCAACCCTTCAGCAAGCCGGCTCGTACGCCCCTGCGGGCGGCTGACGGCGCTGGCGGAGTAGGCCCCGTCCGGCCAGCCGTACGCTGCGAGAGGATTCCGGCATGACGATCACACCGCGGCTGGTGGCCACGTACCCGATCCCGGACCCGGCCGGTGCCCGGGCCTTCATCGACCCCACCGGGCCCGTCCCCCGGCTTGAGGTCCGCACGGCCGGGTCGCTGCGCCTCTACGAGCTGCGGGAACGGGCGGAGCAGGTGGCCGAGTTCCCCGCACCGGCGCCCGTCGGGTGGCTGAGGGCGTGGACGGCGCCCGACCTGTCGTTCGCCGTCTTCGGCACCGCGACGGGGTACGTCGCCGTCGCTCCGGACGGCCGCACGCTGTGGGAACAGCCGTACGGTACTTGGGAGGTGGGCCGCTGGGGCTACCTCGCGTTCTCGGCGGGCGGCGCCGACCGGGAGCTGCGGATCTGGCTGCGCCTCCCGTCCGGCCTGCCCGACCACACCCTGATCCTCACCCTGGACGCCCGGGGGGCGGTGCTGGCGCGCAACGTGCTGCCGTGCGGCGGCTACGAACGGTTCGTCTCCCTGCGGTGGGACGAGCACGGCGAGGTCACCGGTGTGACGGTGTCCGGGGGGCGGCAGGCGGACACCCGCTACGCGGCCCGGTGGGAGTCCGGCGCCATCGTGCTGGGCGGGCCGCTGCCGCAGGACCGGGACGCCCTGCGCCTCGGCGAGCGCGAGTACCTGGGCGCGGACTCCGGGAACACCCGCTGCATGACCGTCGACCGCAGGGGACGGGACGTCAGCTGGCACCGCCTGCCCGGCCACCAGGTCACCGCCACGCTCGCCCTGGGCGACTTCCCGGCCCCCGGCACCGGCGACTGCTCGGTGCACAACGCGCCGTACATCTCCTCCTGGAGCGGGTTCGTGGACGACGACACCGCGATGGTGACGCTCCACAACCCGTACGACGAGGCCGCGGTGTACGTGTTCGGCGAACAGGACTGGCGGGAGCACAGCCACTGGCTCGCCGACCCGGCCACCGGTGCCCTGCACGGCCGGATCGAGTACCCGATGGCCGAGGTCGACACCGTGGTGCCGGTCGGCGACGGCACCTGGATCACCCAGGAGTGGGACACCTTCCACCGCTGGCGCCGCTGAGCCGGCCCGAGCCGGGGTGTTCGGTGGTCGGGGCCGCGGCCACCGAACACCCCGGCCGGATCCGGGATCAGTGCCAGGCGGTGCAGAACGAGTAGCCGTTGACGTTGACGCACCCCCGGGTGACGATCCCCGAGTCCGGGAGTTCGTCGGTGTAGCCGCTCGTGTTGATGACCGTGTTGAGCCAGCCGTCCCACGTCCTGCCGCCGTCGCTCGACTGGTCCATGTAGACGGACCAGGACTGCCCGGGCGTGGCGCCGCCCCTCGCCTTCGCCCACTCGTGGTTGCCGATGAGCTCCGTCGCGAGCTGGACCCAGCCCCAGTTGGTCGAGACGTACTGGCAGTAGTAGGCGGCGGGCTCGTCGCAGTTGTTGTAGCGGGCGGCGGCGTGCGCGGTGCCCGACATGCCGACGAATCCGCCGCCGACCAGCGCGGCGGTGGCGATCATCGTTCCGATACGACGCATGGTTCCCTCCGTGGATCGTTGGTCCGAGGGCACCCGACACGGGTGGACCACCGCCTCCTCCGGCCGGAGGCGCTCCCCTCGTCCGTCCGCACAGCAGGTTGCCAGCGCAACGACAGGCCGGGGAACGACGTTGGCCGGACGTTCGTCCGACACTTCGCCCCGGGAACGACGACCCAGGAACGACGACCCGGGAACGATCACCCGGGAACGACGACCCGGAGAGTACGGCGGGTCGTCAGGCGTCGGTCGGCCCGGTGGTCAGGAGGGCGGTCATCCTCTCCAGGCCGGCCCCGCCGAACATGCTGTCCAGACTGGCGGCGGACTCGGCGGCGCTCGCCTCGCTGCGCGGGAAGAGGGCCTGCTCGTAGGCGGTCAGGGCCGCCTCGACGTCGCCGGGGTGGGCGACGACGGCCCGACCGAGTTCGGCGCCGTCGAACATGGCCAGGTTGGCGCCCTCGCCCGCGAACGGGGACATCAGGTGCGCGGCGTCGCCGAGCAGGGTCACGCCGGGGACGCGGTCCCAGCGGTGGCCGATCGGCAGGGCGTGGATGCGGCGCGGGTTGAGCGTGTCGGCGTCGGCGACCAGGCGGCGCAGGTCCTCGCTCCACCCGTCGAAGTGGGCCAGGACGGCGGCCTTGGCGGCCTCCGCACCGGCGGCGCTGAAGTCGAGGGTGTCCAGCCAGTCCTCGTCGACCTTGAGCGCGGTGTAGACGTGCAGGCTGCCGTCGGTCTCCCGGTGGGCCAGGATGCCGTTCCGGTCGCCGAGGCAGATGAAGAACCCGCCGCCGATCAGGTCGGCGCTGCGCGCGTGGCGGGTGTCGGCGTCGAAGAGGTCGGCCTCGATGAAGGAGATGCCGGTGTAGGCGGGCCTGGCGTCCGAGAGCAGCGGCCGGATCCGCGACCAGGCGCCGTCCGCCCCGATCAGCAGGTCGGTGGTGATGGCGGTGCCGTCGGCGAACGTCACCTCGTGGCGTCCGGCCGCCAGCGGGCGGGCACCGGTGACCTTCCTCCCCCAGTGGAGGGTGCCGTCGGGCAGGGAGTTCAGCAGGAGGTCCCGGAGGTCGCCCCGGTCCACCTCGGGCCGGCCGCCCGTCCCGTCGTCCTCCTGGGCCAGGTGGACGGTGCCCTCCGGGCCGAGGAGGCGCAGGGCCTGGCCGCCCGGGTGGACGATCCCGCGGAAGTCGTCGTGGAGGCCGGCGGCGAGCAGTGCCTGCTGGCCGTTCTCCTCGTGGATGTCGAGCATGCCGCCCTGCGAGCGGGCCTCGGCGCCCGCCTCCTGGTCGAAGACGGCGGCCTGGATGCCGTGGACGTGCAGCACCCGGGCGGCGGTGAGACCGCCCAGGCCGCCGCCGATGATCGCGATGGGGACGTGCGTGTTCATGCGGATGCCTCCGGGAGCCCGTGGTGCCGGGCGCCGGCCGGCGGGCGGTGGTGCCCCGCGCCCGGCCGTCGCCGCCGGGCGTCGTGCCCGACCGCTCCACCGTAACGAACATGTTCGTCACGAACAAGTTCGCCACAGGGCGTGCCACCGGGCGACACCAAGCGCGAACAGGCGCGAACAGGCGCGAACAGGCGCCGGCGGCACGGTGCCGGCACATGCGAAACGGCCCCGGGGCGGGGGTGCCCGGGGCCGTTTCGGGGGACGGTCAGCCGGCCGTGCCGGGAAGGGGCGTCCGGATGATGCCGTTGACCAGGACGTCGAAGCCCCAGGCCAGCCGGTCCTCACCCGTACCGACGAGCAGGGCCGGCATATGGGCGTTGATCATCGGATGCGTGGCCTCGCCCGCGGACCGTACAGCCTGCGTCAAGGCGTCCCAGTCCTCGCGCGAGGCGGCGTCGCGCTGCTGGGTGCCGTGCTCGGCCGCCGTGGCGGTGGCGTGCTGCAGCAGGATGTCGACGCCCCAGGCCGCCTGCTCCCGGGCGGCACCGCTGCGGGCCAGCAGGCCGAGGATCCGCTCCACCAGGCGCAGGTAGTTCTCGCCGCTGGGGCGGGCGACCAGGGCCGAGCGGGCGAGCTGCGGGTGCTCGAACAGGACCCGGGTGTACGAGGCGAGCACCGCGAAGAGCTGCTCCCGCCAGCCCTCCCCCGCCTCCCGGGCGGCCAGGTCCACCTCGCCCAGCAGCGCGTCCAGGACGGCCGCGTGCAGTTCCGCGGTGTTGGCCACGTAGACGTACAGCGAGGCCGGTCCGGTGTCCAGCTCCTGGGCGAGGCGACGCATGGTCACCTTCTCCAGCCCCTCCGCGCGCATGATCCGCACGGCCGTCTCCACGATGCCCTGCCGGGTCAGCGCAGCCTTCGCGGGGCGCTCGCGGCGGCTGACCGGTCCTCGTCTCACGTCCATGGCCCGATCGTAACGAACATGTTCGGAACGGCCTCGGGCCAGCCACCACAGTCGGCGGCCCTCATGCCCACCGGCGCCCTGCGCCGCAGCCGGTTCCGAGGCACACGCGCGCCTCGGTCGAGGCGTCTCACCCGGTGGCGATCGATGCGGCCGGGGAGGTTCGGACGGCGGCCCGCGATCTTGTGGCGATCCGGCGGATCGGCCGGCTCACGCCTGGTACTCGGTGAGATCGATGGCGTGAACGCGCAGCGGATAGCCGTACACCGGGTGCTCCGTCTCACGTTCCGGCACCATGCCGAGCTTGCGAATGACGTTCTCAGAGGCGTCGTCACCCACTCGGTTGATGCTGATGACGCGGTCGAGGCCACGATCCTGGAGTGCGAACTCCAGGGTGGCCTGGGCGGCTTCGGACGCGTATCCCTGACCCCAGAACTGTCGGCCGAGCCGCCAGCTGATCGCCACGTCCGGCAGCACCTCCGGCAGGAATTCAGGCATGGACAGACCCGTGAAGCCGGCCAGCTCACCCGAGGCCAGCATCTCGACGGCGAAGAGGCCGAAGCCCTCGTCGTCCCACTCCTCCTCCCACCTCTCGATGGCCTCAGCCGTCTCGTCGAGGTCGCGCACCGAGCCGTCGTCGATCCACCGCATGACCTCCGGGTCGGCGTTGATGTCCACCATCGGCGCGAGGTCGTCGTCACGCCAGCGACGGAGGAGGAGGCGGGGGGTGTGGATCTCGGTCATGGGCCCATCTTGCCGGAGGCGAGGGCCTCATCGACAATCGGCCCACCACCACAGTGTTGACGGAGTAACGTCAAGAGTTCGCCGACGCCGCCCCGGTCCTCGAAGGACCGGTGAGGTCGGCCACCACCAGCTCGGCCGCCCGTACCGGGTCCCCTCCGGCACGGGTGAGCAGCGGGGCCACGTCGTAGGCCGCGTCGACCGTCCCCCGATGGGTCACTGTCATCCCGTGCACGGGCTGGTAGCGCGGTGAGCTGAGTGCCGCGCCGATGTCGGGGCGGAGCCGCTCCAACTCCACGACGACCGTCCAGGCGTCGTCCTCGATCCGGGCTCGCCGTACCGGGTCGCAGGCCTCGATGGCCTGGTCGGTTGCGGGTGGGTCGGGCTCGCAGGCGGCCAGAGCCGACAGGAGTTCGGGGACGCCCAGGACTGCCGCCGCGTGCAGGGTGAAGTGGTGGGACCAGCCGTCGGAGTGCAGCAGTTGCGCGATCAGTGGGACGGCTCGCAGGTCGTGCCGTACGGCCAGCCCTCGCGCGCCCTCCTCCCGGACCTCGCCGCACTCATCGGTGGTGCACTTCCACAGCGCGTCCCTGATGGCGGCCGTGTCCTGCTCCAGTTGGAATCCCAGCGTGAAGGCCGCCCACTCGCGGACCTCGGGGTCCTGGTCCCGGGTGAGCCGGATCAGCGCCCGGATGTCGGGCCCGTCGGGCAGTCCGCTGTTGACGGAGCTGAAGGTCGAGGCGACATGCCGCCGCAGATCGGTGTCCTCGTGTCCGGAAAGCCTTGCCAGCAGGGGAACGGCGCGCGGGTCCTGCGTCCGGCCCAGGGCGCAGACGAGGGAGCTCAGCACGCAGCTCTCCGTCTCCGTTTCGGCCAGCGCCATCAGGGCGGTGGCCGCCTCGCGACGCAGGGACTCGTGCGCACCGTCGGCCGCGTATCCCACCAGGTCGCAGCCCACCGTCCGCTCCAGGGGATCAGCCGCCCCCAGCAGCCCCGACCCGCAGCGCAACGCGGTCTCCTCGCCCTCCCCCTTGACCGCCTCACTGACCAGATTCCAGTAGGCGTGGCCGTCGTCGTCCGCCTCCGCTGCCTGCGCCACTCGCGCCGCAGTCACCAAGCGCCCCGCCAGCCCCACCGCGTTGTCCATGTGCGCATCTTGCCCGAAGGGCCGCGTGCCGGGCACCGGGTTTCTCCGCCGGACCCGCACCGGCACTCCGACCAACTGCACCGCCCATGCGGGGCCGACGGCCGCAGGGTTCGACCTCGCGCTCGCACCGGCACCGCCGCCCGCCCTCGTCCGAAAACAGACGGTTGTCGGTAATGAACGGTTGTGTTCCCTATCTCCCCGGGGCTACGGTCGGTGGTAGCGAACGGACTCCGTTCACTCACCGTCGTTCGACCCCACGCCATTGGGGGACCCTGCCATGGCAACCCCGCGCACCCTGCCGCTCGCACCGCCCGCGTCCGCACGACGCGGCCAGCACCCAGGGATAGCCCTCACCGTCATCGCGGCCACCCAGCTCATGATCGTTCTGGACATCACGATCGTGAACATCGCCCTGCCGCACATCCAGCAGGCCTTGAGCTTCTCCACCACCAACCTGTCCTGGGTGATCAACGCCTACACGCTGACCTTCGGCGGGCTGCTGCTGCTCGGCGGGCGGGCCGGTGACATCCTCGGGCGCCGGCGGGTGTTCATCGTCGGCGTGCTGGTGTTCAGCCTGGCCTCGCTGCTCGGCGGGGTCGCCCAGAACGCCCCCTGGCTGCTGGCGGCCCGGGCGTTGCAGGGCGTGGGCGGCGCGATCGCCTCGCCCACGGCGCTGGCGCTGATCGCCACCAACTTCAAGGAGGGCCCGGAACGCAACCGGGCCTTCGGTGTCTACTCCGCCGTGGCCGGTGCGGGCGGTGCGGTGGGTCTGCTGCTCGGCGGCATGCTGACCTCCTGGCTGTCCTGGCGCTGGGTGCTGTTCGTCAATGTGCCGATCGGCATCGCGATCGCGCTGCTGGCGCCGCTCTACATCAACGAATCCGAACGGCACCCCGGGCGCTTCGACCTGCCCGGCGCGTTCACCGCCACCGCGGGCATGGTCTCCCTGGTCTACGGCTTCATCCGGGCCTCCGACCACGGCTGGACGGACGCCGTCACGCTGACCGCCTTCGGCCTGGCCGTACTGCTGCTGGCCGCCTTCCTGCTGAACGAGCGGCGGGTGGCGCAGCCGATCACCCCGCTGCACCTGTTCCGCGACCGCAACCGCTCCGGCGCGTACGGGCTGATGCTGTGCGTGGCCGCGACGATGTTCAGCATCTTCTTCTTCATCACCCTGTTCGTGCAGGAGATCCTCGGGTTCAGCCCACTGCGCGCGGGCTTCGCCTTCCTGCCCATCAGCGTGGCCATCGTCGCGGCCGCCCAGTTCGCCGCGCGCAACCAGATCCGGTGGGGCCCCAAGCCGTTCCTGGTCACCGGGTCGGTCCTGGTCCTCAGCGGGGTGTTCTGGGCGACCCGCATCGACGTCCACAGCACCTACGCGGACGGCATCCTCGGACCGACACTGCTGTTCGGCTTCGGGATGGGCTCGATCTTCGTGCCGGTGATGCTCACCGCCGTCTCGCACGTGGCACCGAACGAGACCGGCGCGGCCACCGGCATGCTCAACACCACGCAGCAGGTGGGCGGTTCGCTCGGCCTGTCGATCCTGGTCACGGTGTACGGCACCGCCAGCCGCAACGAGGCCAAGCAGCAGGTCGGGGCGTTCCTGCGGCAGGCGACGCCGGGGCAGGCCCTCCAGTTCAAGGCGAGCGGGAACCTGCCGGCGCCGTACTCCTCGGAGGTGCTGGTGCACGGCATCGCGACGGCCTTCCAGCTGGGGCTGGTGTTCGCGTCGCTGGCGGTGCTGATCGCGGTGTTCGTCATCAAGGTGCGGCGGGTGCCCGAGGCGGCGCACGTCAGCCCTTCGGGGGGCGGTACTTGACAGGGCGTCGGGGCGTCCAGGACAGTCCTTTACGCAAATGGTTTTCATCTTCGTTAACCATTCCCCGTCCGCGCCCAGCGCGCGCCCGCGAAAGAGGACCCCCATGTCGCTCGACGTCTCCCCCGCCCTGCTCGACCAGGCCCGCGCCGGCCACGTGGAGCAGGCCGACTTCCTCGACACCGTCCGCGCCTCGCTCCCGTACGCCTACCAGGTCGTCGCCGGGCTCAGCACCGAACTCGCGGCCACCGGCGACGAGTTCACCACCGACAACACCACGCCCAGCGACCAGCAGCGCGCCCAGCTGCTGCGCGCGCTGGCCAGCAACGCCATCCGCGGCAGCCTGGAGGAGCACTTCGGCGTGAAGCTGGCCTTCGTCAACTGCCACCGGGTCGGCGCCTTCCGCCCCGGGACGGAGTCCAGCGAGGCGTACCGCGAGTTCACCTCGCTGCACAACCAGATCCGCAACCAGAGCCCGGAGCTGCGCAGCTGCTGATCCCCCCGGCCCCGCGCCCGGCTCCGGCGGGCGCCCGCCCTCCTGGGACGGGGGCCGCCGGAGCGGGGCGCGACCCGGCGCCGCGTTTCCGCCCGTTGCGCCGGGTTGCGTCGGGTTGCGTCGGGTTGCGAACCGTTGTCCGGATCGTGCGCCGATCTTGTGGCGCCGCGGACGGCCTGCGTACGGTCGACGGGCACCACCCGTCCGGCCCCCACCGGGGCCGCAAGAGCCCACGCGGAGCCGCCACCATGCCGACCTCCCCACGCCCGCTGCGGAAACTCGGCTTCCTGACCATCGGGCTCTTCGACGAGGCCGACCCGCACCGAGGCCACGAATCCACCCTCGAACTGATCACCCTCGGTGAGCAGCTCGGCTTCGACAGCGCCTGGCTGCGCCACCGCCACCTCCAGTACGGGATCTCCTCCCCCGTCGCCGTCCTCGCCGCCGCCACCCAACGCACCCGGCACATCCAGCTCGGCACCGCCGTCACCCCGCTCGGCTGGGAGAACCCGCTGCGGCTCGCCGAGGACCTCGCCACCGTCGACGTGCTCTCCGGGGGCCGGCTCAACCCCGGCTTCAGCGTCGGCCCGCCCGTCCACTACGAGCACGTGCGCGGCGCCCTCTACCCCGACACCGGCGAGCAGGAGGACTTCAGCCCCGCCCGCGCCGAACGCTTCCTCGCCCTGGTGCGCGGCGAGGACGCCTCCGACTTCGCGGGCACCGAGGGCATCGAGGTGTACTCGCGCCGCGTCCAGCCGCACTCCCCCGGCCTGGCCGACCGGCTCTGGTACGGCGCCGCCAGCCTGCGCTCGGCCCGCTGGGCGGGCGAGCACGGGCTCAACCTGCTGACCAGCAGCGTGGTCAAGCCCGAACCCGACGGCGCTGAACCCGACGCCGCCGCACCGGACTTCGCCCGCATCCAGGCCTCGCAGATCCGCGCCTTCCGCGCCCACCACCCCGACGGCGAGCGCGCCCGGGTCTCCCAAGGCCTGGTGGTCATCCCCACCGACGGCGCCACCCCGGAGCAGCGCGCCAAGTACCGGGCGTACGCCCTCGCCCGCACCCCGCGCACCCTCGCCCCGCAGGGCCCGGCCCGGCTGCTGTTCGCCCCCGACCTGGTCGGCAGCTCCGCGGAACTCGCCGAACGGCTGCACGCCCACGCCGGCTACCGAGAGGTCGACGAGGTCGCCTTCGCGCTGCCGTTCAGCTTCGACCACCAGGACTACGTGCAGATCCTCACCGACCTCGCCACCCGGCTGGGACCCGCCCTCGGCTGGTCGCCCTCGGCACCCGGACAGGGCTGAACGGCCGCCGCACCCGATCACCTGGCCGCAGCCTGCCCAGCGTCCACCGCTCACCGCTCACCGCTCACCGGCCGACGGCGTAGCCCTGCATCCCGCGCGGATTGGCGCCCGCCGAGAGCACCCCGGTCTCGGGGTCACGGGCGACGGCGCACAGCCGCCCCTCCGACCACGGCGGCCCGACCGTGACGTGGTGCCCGCGCCGGCGCAGCCGCTCGACGGTGTCCGGGCCGAGCCGGGACTCCACGAACAGGCTGCCGGGCCGGCTGCGGCGCGGATGGAAGGAGCTGGGGAAGCCCTCGGTGTGCCAGTTCGGGGCGTCGATCGCGCCCTGGAGGTCGAGCCCGCCGCGCACCGGCGGGCGCAGCGCGACGGCCAGCAGGAAGTGCAGGCTCCACTGGTCCTGCTGGTCACCCCCCGGGGTGCCGAAGGCCAGCACGGGTCGGCCGTCACGCAGGGCGAGCGAGGGCGAGAGGGTGGTACGCGGACGGCGGCCCGGGGTGAGGGAGTTCGGCAGTCCGGGGGTGAGCGAGGCCATCTGGAGCCGGGTGCCGAGCGGGAAGCCGAGGCCCGGGACGACCGGGTTGGACTGCAGCCAGCCGCCGCTCGGGGTGGCGGAGACCAGGTTGCCCCAGCGGTCGACCACGTCCAGGTGGCAGGTGTCGCCGCGGGTGGTGCCGTCCGTGCCGACGGTCGGCTCGCCCGTCCCGGGGGCGTCCCGCTCGGACGGGTCCTGGACGCCGACGAACTCCGCGAGACGGGGCGCCCGCCCGTCCGGGCTGCCGGGCCGGAGGTCGTGGGACGCCCGATCCGCGATCAGGGCGCGCCGGGCGTGGTTGTACCCGGGCGAGAGCAGTGCCCCGATCGGCACCTCGGCCGCGTCGCCGTACCAGGCCTCGCGGTCGGCCATCGCGAGCTTGGTGCCCTCGACCAGGGTGTGCACGTAGTCGGCTTCGTCGAGATCCCCCAAGTCGGCTGGCAGCAGGGCGAGTTGCTGGAGGAACGCCGGACCCTGGCTCCACGGGCCCGGCTTGGCGACCGTCCAGCCGTTCCAGGTGTGCGTCACCGGCTCCTCGTAGTGCGCGCTGAACGCCGCCAGGTCGTCCCCGGTCAGGGTGCCCGGGTGGCGCTCGCCGGAGGTGTCCATCGCGGGCCGGGCGGCGAAGTCGGCGAGCGCCTCGGCGATGAAGCCCTCCCGCCAGTTCCGCCGGGCGGCGTCGATCTGGGCCTCTCGTCCGCTCCCGGCGGCCTCCGCCTCCCGGATCAGCCGCCGCCAGGTCGCGGCGAGCGCCGGATTGGTCAGCAGCGAGCCGGGCTGCGGCGCCCGCCCGCCGGGGAGGTAGAGCTCCGCCGAGGTCGTCCACTCCTTCTCGAACAGCTCCCGCACCGTCTCGACGGTCGTCCCGATCCGCTCGACCGCCGGGTGCCCGTACTCGGCGTAGCCGATCGCGAAGCGCAGCACGTCGGCGAGCCGCCGGGTGCCGTGGTCGCGCAGCAGCAGGAGCCAGGCGTCGAAGGCCCCGGGCACGGCGGCCGCCAGCGGTCCCGTCCCGGGGACGAGCGAGAGGCCGAGCGCGCGGTAGTGCCCGATGCCCGCCCCCGACGGTGCCGGCCCCTGACCGCAGAGCACCCGCACCGGCCCGTCCGCCGGCGCCAGGATGATCGGCACCTCCCCCGCCGGTCCGTTCAGGTGCGGCTCCACCACCTGCAGGGTGAAGCCGGCCGCCACCGCGGCGTCGAAGGCGTTCCCGCCGTCCTCCAGCACCGCCATCCCGGCCGCCGAGGCCAGCCAGTGCGTCGAGGACACCATCCCGAAGGTCCCCTGCAGTGTCGGCCGGGTCGTGAACATCGCTACCCCCTCCGTGCCCGTGCGGCTCCAGGGCCCGTCTTCGAACCCGCGTCCGCGGGGGTCTCAGGACGGACCCCAGGAATCCTGGCCGTCCCCGCCGGACTTGTCACCACCGCGTCGGCGGACGCCTTCCCTGGTCGGCCCCGGACGGCCCGCGACCCCGGACGGGCCCCCGGACGGAGCGGGCTTCGGCGCGGGCCGGCGCGGGAAGCGTTCCCGGGCGGGGGTATCCGGAGCGGAGGAGGACGGTATGAACCAGAGCGACGGCACGTTCCCGGACGGGTCGGCGGGGACGGCGGCCGGCAGCGGCGGAGGCGATCCCGACGAGCGCCTCCGCCGGTCCAACGCTTTCCTGGTCGACGAGATCCTCGGCTTCCTCCACCCCGCCGCGCTGCGCGCCGCCGCCGAGGTGGGTGTGGCCGACCACCTCGCGAAGGGGCCCGGCACCCCCGCCGAGCTGGCCGCCGCCACCGGCACGGACGCCCGCGGCCTGTACCGGGTGCTGCGACTGCTCGCCACCCGGGGCGTGGTGGCGGAGGACGAGTCGGGCCGGTTCGCGCTGACCGAGGCCGGGCAGGCGCTGCGCAGCGACGTCCCGTACTCCGCGCGGGCGGCCGTGCGGATGCTCAGCGACCGCACCATGTGGCGGCCCGCCGGGGAGTTGACCCGCTGTCTCACCGAGGGCGGCTCGGCGTTCGACGAGATCTTCGGCATGCCGTTCTTCGACCACTTCGCCCAGGACGCGCGCACCGCAGACGTGTTCCACGTGGGCATGGCGGCGATGTCCGACGCGGAGAACGCCGCCATCGCCGCCGCCTACGACTACCCGCAGAGCGGCACCGTCGTGGACGTCGGCGGCGGCCACGGCGGCCTGCTGTCGGAGGTGCTGCTCCGCAACCCCGGGCTGACCGGTGTCCTCTATGACCGCGCCCACGTCCTCGCGGGCCACCGCCTGGGCGCGGCCGAGGAGTTGGCGGGGCGCTGGAGCCTCGCGGAGGGCGACTTCTTCACCGCCGTGCCGCCCGGCGACGTCCACCTGCTCAAGCGGATCACCCACGACTGGGACGACGAGCAGTGCGCGATCCTGCTGGGCCACTGCCGACGCGCCCTGCGCCCGGGCGGCCGGGTCCTGGTGCTGGACGCGGTGGTCCCGCGCGGCAACGCCCCGCACCAGTCCAAGACGCTGGACCTGATGATGCTGGCCTCGCTCGGCGGCCGCGAGCGCACCGAGGAGGACTTCGCGGAGCTCTTCGGGAACTCCGGCCTGCGCCTCTCCCGGGTCATCCCCACCCCGACGGTGCTCTCCGTGGTGGAGGCCGTACCGGCCTGACGTACCGCCGCACCGATACATCGACACATCGAGACATCGAGACACCGCCGCGCCACCGCGCCGCCGCGCCACCGCGCCGTCGCGCCGAACAGGAGCAGTCGGGAACAGCCAGGAGCAAACAGGATCCGTCACAAGTCAACATCCCTACACATCGTAACGCTTTCGCTCTGTACGACGAAAACTGAATGAAAACTCTTGTTCACCCCTGACGGAGGTCGCTACATTCCTCCTCGGCCGCCTGCCAGACCGGCGGCGCAGCGGCGACCCGACCCCGGGAGCCGCTGAGACATCCGCGCGCCCCCTGTTCCCCGGTGCGGCAGCGCGTCTCGAGGGAGGAAGACCCGGACATGGGTGGCAGAGTCGTGGGCGGGCCGAGTCGGCGCGGATTCCTGAAGGGACTGGGAGTCGCGGCCATGGCCGCCGCCGGGGCCCCGGTCCTCTCGTCGTGCAGCGGATCGGGTGCCGGAGCCGACGTCACCGGAGGCTCCGGCACCCCGTCCGGCTCGATCACGGTGTGGAGCTGGAAGAACCCGGCCGCCGAACTCAAGGCCCTGGTACCGGCGTTCAACGCGGTCTACCCGGACGTCAAGGTCACGGTCCAGGACATCGGCAACCCCGCGATCTGGGACAAGATCACCATCGCGATGGCAGCCGGCGGGCAGGGCCTGGGCGACGTCCTGCACCTCGGCGTGGACTACCTGCCCAGCTACATCGAGAAGTTCCCCGGCGGGCTGGCCGACCTCTCGAAGCTGGGCGCGGGAAAGTACGCCGGCGCCTTCGCGCCGGGCCTGTGGCAGACCGTCTCCCGGGGGGACAAGGTCTACGCACTGCCCTGGGAGGCTAACGCCGCCGGCTTCTTCTACCGCGCCGACCTCTTCAGGACCGCGGGCGTGGATCCCACCGCGCTGGCGACCTGGGACGACGTCGTCACCGCCGGGAAGAAGGTCAAGGACGCCACCGGCACCGCCCTGCTGGCCGTGGACCGCTCCGCCTCCCAGGCCGACTCGGCCAACCTGTTCCAACTGCTGCTCCAGCTCCAGGGATCCTTCTACTTCAACCTGGACGGGAAGATCACCCTCAACTCCCCCGAGGCCGTCCGAGCGCTCACCCTGATCAAGGAGATGAACGACGCGGGCCTGGTCCTCGACGCCCCGGGCGCACCCGGCGCACCCGGCTACGACGGCGTGGTGAAGGCCGGAAAGGTCGCGGTCTGCCCCAACCCGGCCTGGTACGGCGGCTACCTGGAGACCTTCGCCCCCGAGCAGAGCGGTGACTGGCAGCTGATGCTCCCGCCCGCCGTCACCCCCGGCGGCTCGCGCTCGGCGATCGTCAACTCCACCCACCTGGCCGTCTCCGGCAGCAGCAAGAACCAGCGGGCCGCGTTCGCCTTCGCCGAATTCGCCCTCACCCGCCCCGCCTCCCAGGTGCAGGTCTTCAAGGCGAAGGGCATCTTCCCGGCGCTGCTCGACGCCTACCAGGACCCGGCCTTCCACGGGGCCGACGCGTTCTTCGGCGGGCAGAAGTACGCCGAGGTCCTCATCGACGAGCTGTCCAAGCCGTCGGTGGCGACCAACTACACCGCCGACTACGCCCGGGCCCTCAAGGCCATCGACGACGCCCAGACCAAGGTGCTGATGCAGGGCGCCGACCCGGCCGCGGTGCTGAAGGCGGCCGCCGAGCAACTCGCCCGGCAGACCCGGCGGTCGCAGGCATGAGCACCACCTCGCTCGGCGCACCGGCCCGCCCCGCCGCCGGGGAGCGCCCCGCTCCGCGACGCGGTCGACGGCGCACCGCCCGGCCGGCGCCGTACCTGTTCGTGCTGCCCGCGCTCGCGCTGTTCGCGGCGTTCCGGCTCTACCCGATCGGGTGGTCGTTCGTCCTCAGCCTTTACCACACCGACGGCATGGCGCAGACCTGGGCCGGTCTCGACAACTACCGTCGTCTGCTGGACGATCCGCTGTTCTGGAAGGCGCTGGGCAACACCGCGCTGATCCTGGTCGTCCAGGTGCCGGTCATGCTGGCGCTCGCGCTCGGCCTCTCGGTGGCGCTCAACTCCGCGCTGCTGCGCTGGAAGCCGCTCTTCCGGCTCGCCTTCTTCCTGCCGGTGGTGACCGGTCTGGTCACCTACGGACTGCTGATCGGCGCGCTGCTCAACCAGGACTCCGGCGCCGTCAACTGGCTGCTGGAGCTGGTCGGTCTACCCCAAGTGCACTGGCTCACCGACCCGTTCTGGGCGCGGGTGTCCATCATGCTCGCGCTGACCTGGCACTACACCGGCTACAACGCCGTCATCTACCTGGCCCGGCTGCAGGGCATCCCGGCGGATCAGTACGAGGCCGCGGCCGTCGACGGCGCCGGCCCCTGGCGCCGGTTCTGGCACGTGACCCTGCCCGGGCTGCGCCCCGCCCTGCTGCTGACCGTGGTGCTGTCCACCATCGGCACCCTCCAGCTGTTCGACGAGCCGTTCATCATGACCGGCGGCGGGCCGGACAACGCGACCACCACCATCGGCGTGTACCTGTACCAGACCGGCTTCCGCTACTTCGACTTCGGCTACGCCTCGGCGATCGGCTACGCCCTGGTGCTGATCATCGCGGTCTTCGGCGTCCTCCAGGTCAAGTTCGCCAAGGAGGAGGACTGATGGCCACCAACCCCCGCCCCGCCACCCCCCGCCCCACCGACCCCCGCCCCGCCACCTCCCGCTCCGCCCCGCGCGCGTCCCGCCGCGGTCAGGTGCTGCTGACCGGCGGCATGCTGGTGCTGCTCGCCTTCACCGTCGCACCGCTGTACTGGCTGGTGATCGCCGCCACCCACACCTCGCACGACGTCTTCGGCCGCCCGCCGCACCTGCTGCCCGGCGGCGCGCTCGGCTCGAACCTCGGCCACCTCCAGGAGTCGGTGGGCTTCGGCCGGGTCGTGCTCAACTCCGTGCTGCTGTCCCTCGGCTACACGGTGCTCGGCGGCACCGTCTGCACGCTGGCCGGCTACGGCTTCGCCAAGTACCGCTTCCGCGGCCGGGGCTTCCTGTTCTCCGTGCTGCTGCTGGCCCTCGTGGTGCCCACCCAGCTGACCGTCGTCCCGCTGTTCAAGATGATGGTGGACCTCGACTGGCTCAACACCTGGCAGGCCGTGCTGCTGCCCAACCTCGCCCTGCCGTTCGGCGTCTTCCTGATGCGCCAGTCGATGCGGGCCCTGCCGGACGAGCTGCTCCAGGCCGGACGGATCGACGGCTGCGGCGAGCTGGGCCTGTTCTTCCGCATCGCGCTGCCGACCATGCGGCCGGCCCTGGCGGCGCTGGCGATGTTCCTCTTCCTGTTCCAGTGGAACGACTTCCTCTGGCCGCTGGTCGTGCTGCGCGACCAGTCCTCGTACACCATCCCGGTCGCGCTGGCCGCGCTGACCGGCAGCATCGACGTCGACTACGGCCAGCTCCTCACGGGGACCGCCGTCGCGGCGGTGCCGATGGCCGTGCTCTTCCTCTTCCTGCAGAAGCACTTCGTGTCGGGAATGCTCGCCGGAGCCGTCAAGCAGTGACCCGCCCCCAGCGCACCGAACCCCGACAGCGCACCGAACCCCGCCCCGAACCCGTCCCAGAGAGGCCCCCCGTGGAAACCGGCACCCTCGACCCCGCCGCGCTGCCCACCTTCACCCCGGACCAGTGGGCCCGGAGCCCGCACGAACTCCGGCTGCACGGCGTGCGGATCACCGTGCACGCCCCCGGCGGCGCCGCTGAGCTGACCGCCCGGGACGGCTCCGAAGCCGTCGTCACGGCCTCCGCCGCCACGGAGGTGACGGTCCGTCTGGACGTCCCGCTCGGCGACGCAGCGGGCTACTGGCACCCGAACGCCGGCTGGGAGCGCAGCCTGCCCGCCGACTGGTCACCGTGGCGCACGGTCTCCCTGGTCGACTCCGCCCCGGTCGGCTGCCTCTACGACACCGCCGGGCGGGCCGTGCTCGCCTTCGCCACCGACCGCACCGAGCAGGTGACGGCGCTGCGGTTCGGGGTCTCCGAGGAGCACAAGCGCTTCGGCGTCTGGCTGCGCTTCCCGCTCCCGGCCGGCCGGAGCCACCGGCTGCGGCTGGCCGCACCTGGCGGCACCTTCGCCGCCGCGCTGCGGGAGCTGCGCGACTGGTTCGCCGCCCTCCCCGGCGGGCGGCCCCTGCCCACCCCCGCGTTCGGCCGCACCCCCGTCTACTCCACCTGGTACGCCTTCACCCAGGACGTCGACGCCGCCGGCGTCGAGCGCGAGGCCGAACTCGCCGCCGCGATCGGCTGCGGCCAGCTCTTCCTGGACGACGGCTGGCAGCTGCACGCCACCGGCCGCGGCTACGCGGGCTGCGGCGACTGGCAGCCCGACCCGGAGAAGTTCCCCGACCTGCGCGGCCACGTCGCAACCGTCCGCGCCATGGGCCTGCGCTACACCGCGTGGATCGCCCCGCTGCTGCTCGGCGAACGCTCCGCGGCCCACCGGCAGTGGTCCCGCTTCGCCCCGCACCACAGCCACCGGCTCGACTGCCGGATCCTCGACCCCCGGCACGCCGAGGTCCGCGACCACGTCGTGCGCACCTGCCGGGAGGTCGTCGACGCCCACGGCCTGGACGGCCTGAAGATCGACTTCCTGGACGAGGCCGCCCACTACGCCGGCACGCCGGCCCCCGCGAACCCGGGCCCCGGCTTCGTCCCCGACGTCGGCGAGGCGATGGCCCTGCTGCTGGGCCGGCTGCGCGAGGAACTGCACGGGCTGCGCGGCGACCGGTTCGTCATCGAGCTGCGCCAGTCCTACACCGGCCCGGCCATGACCGCGTACGGCAACCTGCTGCGCGCCAACGACTGCCCGGCCGACGCCCTGGCCAACCGGGTCCGGACGCTGGACATCGGCCTGCTCGCCCCCGGCGGAGCCGTCCACTCCGACATGCTGATGTGGGATCCCCAGGCGGCCCCGGAGGCCCTCGCCCGACAGGTCCACGGCGCCCTGTTCGCCGTCCCGCAGATCTCCGCCCGGCTCGCCGACCTCCCGGCGCCGCACCGCGAGGCCCTCGCCTTCTGGCTGGCCACCTGGCGGCGCCTCAGCCCGGCCCTCACCGGCGGCCACTACGAGCCCGGCCGCCCCGACGAGCTCTACCCGCAGGTCAGCGCCCGGCACGGCGAGCAGTGGGTGATCGCCGACTACACCGGCCGGCCGGTCGCCCTGCCCGTCGAACCCTGGCGCAGCCTCACCCTGATCAACGCCTCCACCGCCGACCGGCTGCTGCTGGAGGTCGCGGAGGCGCCCCGCCGGGTGCGGATCGAGGCCTACGACGCGGCGGGCCGGCCGCGGCCGCCCGTCGGCCTCGACCTCGCTCCCGGCCTGCACTCCCTCCCCGTTCCGCCCGGTGGCCTGTGCCGGTTCGAAGAGGACACCGAATGACATAGTTACCGCCGAGCCGAGAGCAAGCGAAGAGCAGGAGTTGGGGACCGCAATGGAGCACGAGAAGGTCGGGATCGTCGAGGTGGCCGAGCGCGCGGGGGTGAGCGTGGCGACCGTCAGCCGGGTCCTGAACCGCAAGACGGGCGTCTCGCAGAAGACCCGCCAGGCCGTCGAGCGGGTGCTGGAGGAGCTCGGGTACGAGCGCAGCATCACCGGCGGCGGCATCATCGGGGTGATCACACCCGGTCTGTCGATCCCGATCTTCGGCGTGCTGGCCGAGAAGATCGGCCTCGCCCTGGCCCCCCACGGCCTGCGCGCCGTCGTCTGCCCCGCCCTTCCGGGCGGCGTCCAGGAGCGGGACTTCCTCAAGTCTCTGCTGGACCTCGGCGCCAGCGGCATCGTGTTCTGCTCCGCCAGCAACACCCTCGACGCCGTCGACCCCGAACTGGTACCGCTGCTGGAGAGCCGGGCCGTCCCCTACGTGTGCATCAACGGCCGCTTCGAGGAGGGCAGTTCGGTCGCTTACTCGACCGACGACGGCTACGCCGCCGAGCTCTCCGTGCGCCACCTGCACCAGCTCGGCCACCGCCGGATCGGCATGGCCGCCGGGCCGGTCGGGAACCGCCCGGCCGACCGGCGGGTCGAGGGCTACCGCGCGGCGATGGCCGCCCTCGGGCTCGACACCGAGGAACTGATCGTGCGTCAGACCTACTCCGTCGAGGGCGGACAGTTCGCCGCCGAGCAACTGCTCGACCAGGGCGCCAGCGCGGTGATCGCCTGCAGCGATCAGATGGCCCTCGGGGCGATCCGCGCCGCCCGCCGTCAGGGCCTCGCCGTCCCCGGGGACGTCTCGGTGATCGGCTACGACGACGGCCCGCTGATGGAGTTCACCGACCCGCCGCTGACCACCGTGCGCCAGCCCGTCGACCGGCTGGCCGCCGAGGTCGCCCGCGGCCTGGTCGGCCTGCTGTCCGGGCGCCAAGTCCCGGTCGGCGAGCTGATGTTCCAACCCGAGGTCGTCGTGCGCGGCACGACCGGCCCCCACCACGACCGGCGGCCGCCCGCCTAGGGCGTGTCCTGCGGCCGCCGGGCCGCCGGGGAGCACAAGCCCCCCCACACCGATGTCGGAGGACCCATGCCCCACCTCTCCAGCCGCCGCGTCCACGCCCACCTGGGCCTGGTCTCACTGGCCGCGAGCGCCCTCGGCCTCGTACCAGCCACCGCGGCCCACGGCGCGACCGGCACGCCCGTCGTCCCCGGCAGCAGCTACGCCCTGGCCTCCGGCGCGACCGGCCAGTGCCTCGGCGGCCTGTGGGCCGCCACCGCCGACCGCACACCGGTCGTCCAGCAGCCCTGCCAGGGGCTGCTGGACCAGAGCTGGCAGCTCACCCCCGACGGCACCGGCGGCTACACCATCGCCAACCGCGCCGCCCACACCTGCCTGAACGTCCTGGGCGGATCCACCACCCCCGGTACCCCGATCATCGAGTACGCCTGCAACGGCGGCGCCAACGAGCGGTTCACCCTCACCACCGCGCCCGACGGCGCCACCCTCCTCCACCCGCAGAACAACGCGCTCTGCCTCGACCTGCCGGGCGGCTCCCCGGCCCCCGGCCTCCGGCTCCAGCAGTACCCCTGCCACGGCGGCGCCAACCAGCGGTGGCTGCTCACCCGCACCGACCCGCTGACCTTCTCCGACCCCGGCTTCGAACCGGGCGCCGGCGGCTGGACGTTCACCGCCCACACCGGCACCGCCACGAACAACCCGCACAGCGGCTCCGGCCTGGCCTACCTCGACGCCGGCACCGGGTACCGGATCAGCCAGAGCATCACCGCGCCCCGGAACGGCAGTTACGACGTCAGCGCCTGGATCTCCGCCGGCGCCGCCGGCGGCACCCTCACCGTCCAGGTCAACGGCGGCACCGCCGGCTCGCTGACCCTCCCGGCCCAGACCACCTACGCCCTGTACACCGTGCCCCGCGTCCAGGTGCACGCCGGTGACACCGTCACCCTGGCCATCGGTTCCGCCCCCGGCGGCTGGATCAACGCGGACGACGTCACCGTCACGCCGTCCGCGCCCAACGACCCCCAGATCAGCTCCGCCAACCCGACGGTCACCGCGCTGTTCGACTGGGCCAAGACCAAGGCCAACTCCTTCGCCACCCAGCCCGGCGTCACCGGCCCGATCAACGGCGACGCCACCCGGCAGGGCGTCTACTCCAACACCATCTGGGCCGGCTACCCCTTCCGCCCGTACTACTACTCCCGGGACTTCGCCCACCAACTGGTCGGCGCGCACCTGCTCGGACTCGACGCCGCCAACAAGACCATGTTGCGCTCCTTCGCCGCCTCGGCCACCCCCGGCCAGGGCTACGACCCGTACTGGTCCGTCAACTTCGACGCCAGGACACCCGGCGCGATCGACTACAACGGCCCCACCTCCTTCGTCCGCGAGCTGCCCGCCGCCTTCGAACTCGCCCAGAAGGTCAACGACGCCTACACCTGGACCGGCGACCCGGACTACCTCCACGACCCGGCCCTGTCCACGTTCGTCGCCAACACCGTCGGCCCGTACGTCAGCGGACACACCGGCCCGATCGACAACGGCGGCACTCCCGTCGCCCAGGCCACCAGCGGCGACATCTTCCAGGGCGTGGCCAGCTACAACGAGAACGGCGCCACCCTCGCCGAATCCGGCGACGCCATCGGCTCCCAGTACCAGGCCTACCTGGCCGCCGCCGCCCTGGCCGGCGCCAACGGCGACACCTCCCGTGCCAGCGCGTACACCGACGCCGCGGCGAAGCTGAAGCGCTACTACAACTCCACCTGGAGCGTCGACCCGGCCGACCCCGCCAAGGTGGTCCGCGCCTACGACGTCGACGGCACCGCCTACACGGACTGGGGCAAGGAGAACTCCTGGTTCATGCCGCTGAAGGACATCATGGACCCGGGCCCCCGCAGGGACGCCTACCTCGACTTCATCGACGCCCAGGCCTCCGGCCCCGGCGCACCCGGCAACCTCGAAGCGGACACCTACCTGCCCGACGTCTTCTTCGCCCACGACCGGGGCGCCACCGGCTGGAAGTGGATGCAGTACGTCTACGCCAACGTCAACGCCTCGCACGGCGGCTTCCTCAACGCCGACTACCCCGAGATCTCCTACACCCTCCTCGGCCAGACCGTCCAGGGCCTGCTGGGCGTCCAGCCCGACTCCGGCGCCGACGCGCTCACCACCACCTCCCGGCTCCCGGAGGACATCGGCTGGCTCCAGCTCACCTCCATCCCGGTCGGCGGCCACACGGTGACCCTGCGCCACGACGGCACCACCGCCTCCACCCTCACCAACACCTCCACCGGCGGCAGCCTCAGCTGGACGGCCCGCTTCCCCGGCATCCACGCCGGCATCACCGTCGACGGCACCGCCCGGCCCGTCCGCACCGTGACCGTCGACGGCACCACCTACACCTGCGCCACCGTCACCGTCGCCGCCGGACAGACCGCGGTCGTCCGGGTCACCGGCTGATCCGCTCCCCGGGCTCCGCCGCACGGCGGCACCGCCACCGGGTGACCAGCGCAGAGGCCGGACACGCCCTAGTCTCGATGGATGTTGACGGGCGAGGGAGTGACAGCGTGATCCAGGTACCGGTGCCGCCGTTGGGCGACTACGAGTCAGGCCGGCTCTTCCACCGGCTGCTGCAGCTCTTCCTGCGCGACCTGAAGGAGGCCGGGCAGCCGGTCGGCCGGCATCAGTACCTGCTCGGTGCCGTGGTGCAGTTGCACGAGCCCGCCCCGGCCGAGGGCCGGGACGCCGGCCCTCGGCAGCCGCGCTGCGCGTGCTGCCGCACGCCCTACCCGTGCCGCACGGTGCTCGGCGTGGCGGTGAGCGCCGGGCTGCCGATCCCCTGGGGCTCCCCGGCCGCCGTGGTCCCCGCGCTGCGTGACGCAGGACTGGACCCCCGGCCCGGCGGCGAGGTCACGGCCGAGCAGGTGCAGTGGGCGCGGGGCTGGAGCGCGCGGCGGACGACGCACGGGAGTTGGGAGATCGGCGTCCCGGTCGACCGGGGCGAGGTCGAGACCCTGTCCGTGCCGGACGACGCGGCGATGGCCCACTACCTGGCCGCGGCGGCACTCGCCCTGGGCAGCCCGTTCCCGTACGGCTGGGCCGAGGACGCCGCCGAGGCGGCGGCGGTGCGGCCGGCCGCGCACCAGCAGGTGACGGACTGGCGGGAGCGGGTGCGGCTGCCCTACCTGGACGTGCACCGCGAGTACGGGGCGGCCGGCGACGGCGCGAGCCGAGGGCGGACCGCCGCCCCGTAGGGTCCCCCGGCCCCGCAAGGGTCACGTCGGAAAGCTGCCAGCCGTCGGCCCGTGCTCGGTGTCCCGGTCGGCACGTTCATCGGCGACGTGGCGGGCTGGCGGACGGCGTTCGTCGTCATGGGCGTCCTGACGGTCGGCGTGCTCGTCACGCTGCTGCTGGTGCTGCCGCCGCCGTCCGGGGACACCCCGCCGAGGGTGCTGGGCGGCCTGTTCCGGGACGTGAACACGCGCTTCGCCCTGCCGCTGACCTTCCTGGCCGTGCTGGCCCACTCCGGGGCCCACACCTACGTGACCCCGTTCCTCGAACGGGGTCACCCACGCGGGTTCCACGCTGATCACCGTCTTCCTGCCGGTCTCCGGTGCCGCGGTGATCGCCGGCGCCACACTGCCGCTGCCCGTCGACCGGTGGCCGGCCGGTGGTACCGGAGTTCGGTCGGGGCGTTGGTCAACTGAGCTCTCCTGCCCGGGAGGCCGGGAGACCAGGAGACCAGGAGGCCGGGAGACCGGGGGGACCGGGGGGACCGGTGTGCGTTCCGGGGCCCCGACCGTCACGGTGCGGCGGGCGGTGCAGTGCTGCCCCGGACGATCAGCTCCGGGCGCATCAGCTGCACCGAGTTGGCGGGGGTGCCGGTCTTGGTGAGGGCGCGCAGCAGCAGTTCGGTGGCCTGCCGCGCCATCTCCCGCTTGGGGATGGCCACCGTGGTGAGTGCCGGGTGGGTCAGCAGGACTTCGGAGATGTCCTGGCCGATCAGCGAGAGGTCGTGCGGCACCGAGCGGCCGGCCGCCCGGGCGGCTTCCAGGGCGCCGAGCGCGAGCACGTCGTGGGTGGCGAAGACGGCGGTCAGTCCGGGGTCCGCGGCGAGAGCCGCCTCGGCCGCGGCGAAGCCGCCCGCCGGGGTCGGCGCCGCGGCGTAGCGCACGGCGTCGTCGGGGACGGTGAGGCCGTCCGCGGCGAAGGCCCGGCGGAAGCCCGCCACTCGGGCGGTGTGGGCCGGGCTGGCCAGGACGGCGACCCGCTGGTGGCCGAGTTCGCGCAGGTGGCGGCCGGCCAGGTAGCCGGCCCGCTCGTAGTCGATGGTGACCACCGGGAAGCGGTCCGGCGCCTCGGTCTCCCAGGCGCAGAGCACCACCGGGAAGCGGGCGTCGGAGAGCAGCGGGAGGTGGCCCAGCAGGTCCTGGTCGCCGGCGATCAGCAGCGCGTCGACCGATCGGCTGGTCAGCCCGGCGAGGTGGCGGCGGGCCCGTTCGCCGTCCAGCCGGGTGGTGCAGAGCAGCAGGTGGTAGCCGGCCTCCTCCAGGACGTCCTCGACCTCCTCGACCATCTCGCCGTAGAACGCGCCCGCCACGGTGGGGACGAAGAGTCCGATCGTCCTGGTGCTGCCGGTGGCCAGGGAGCGGGCCACCAGGTTGGGCGTGTAGCCGAGTTCCTCGATTGCCGCCCGCACCCGGGCGGCCGTCGTGGGGCGGACGGCGACCCGGCCGGTGATGACGTTGGAGACGGTCTGCTTGGTGACCCCCGCCCGCTCGGCCACGTCCTGCATCGTCACCATCGGCGTTCCCTCGTATTTGACCGGTTAAGAAGAACAGCTCGCAAAGTAGTCACACGCCGTCACCCCGTCAAGCCATCGGCGTCCGATGTCTCCGGAACACCGGGGATCAACCGTCAATGTGCCGACCCCGTCCCGGCTTTCTTGCGCCTCCCTCTTGTTTTAGCGGTCAAATCCGCACTACGGTTCCGACCCAGTCGACGGGCCCGGAATGACGCCCCCGGTGCGACGGGCCCGCCGACGGCAACCCCCGCGCGGCTCCCGCGCCTCGGAGAGGACACACTCATGGGCAGAACGACGATGCCGACCAAGCGGGTGGCCGGTGCGGCCGTGGCGGCCGCGCTGGTGGCGGGCCTGACGGCCTGCGGCAGCGGCTCAGGCGGCGGGAACGGCGGGGGCGGCTTCACCTACTGGTCGATGTGGCGCGCCGACGAGCCGCAGGCGCAGGTGCTGAAGGGCGCGATCGCCGACTTCACCGCCGCCACCGGCATCAAGGTGACCGTCAACTGGACCGGTCGCGACATCGCCAAGAAGATCGGCCCGGCGATCGCCGCCAACCAGGCCCCCGACCTGTGGGACGAGTCCAACGACGTGGTCTACGGCTCGGTGGCCGCGGCCGGCCAGGCGCTGGACCTCTCCCCGGTGCTGTCCCAGCAGGTCCCCGGCGAGAACGTACCGGTCTCCGCCGTCGTCCCGGCCAAGTACCTCGACGTGCTGCCCAAGGACCCGTCCGGCCAGAACCACTACCTGATCCCCTACTACCTGGCCACCACCGGCATGTTCTACAACGCCGCCGACCCCGACCTCGCCGCCGCCATGCCGAGCGCCCCCGCCGACTGGGCCGGCCTGCTCGAGGTGTGCGACGCGCTCAAGACCAAGGGCAAGGCCTGTCTCGCCTCCGAGGGCGAGGACCCGTGGACCAACGGCCTGTACTTCGACTACCTGCTGAACGCCGCCGGCGTCGACTTCGCCAAGCTCTCGGCGGACAGGTCCGGCGCCGGCTGGGACGCCCCGGCGGTGCTCACCGCGGCGCAGGACCTGGAGCAGCTGGTCAAGGGCGGCCACCTGATCCAGGGCTACGACGCCACCAAGTACCCGGCCCAGGAGACCAACTGGGCGAGCGGCAAGGCGGCCTTCTACATGGACGGCAGCTACGTCACCGGCGAGGTCGCCAAGCAGGTCCCGGCGGGCTGGAAGTTCGGCTCGGTCCTGCCGCCCGGCGCCAAGAGCCCGGACGTCTCGCTGTTCGGCTTCTCCGTCCCCAAGCGGGCCAAGAACGCCGGCGCCGCCGAGAAGTTCATCGCCTTCTTCCTGCAGAAGAAGCAGGTGGCCGGGATGGCCACCACCGCGCTCAACCTGACGCCGCGCACCGACGTCCCGGCCCCGGCGGGCCTGGAGGACGCCCAGAAGTCGCTCGACGCCCCGACCGTGCGGCTGCCGTACGACGGCGTGGCCGGCGACTGGTCAGCCAAGGTGTTCGAGCAGAACTTCCTGGACTTCTGGCACGGGGGGACGACCGCCGCCCAGTTCACCGCCAAGTGCAAGGCCGACCAGGTCGCGTACTGGAAGACCCAGGGCTGAGCCGGTGGCCACCACGATCCAGCCCCGCCCCCAGACGCCCGGCCTCCGGGCCGCCACCACCCGCCGCCCGCGCACCGCCGGGCCGCACGAACGCCAACAGCGCCGGATGTTCTGGCCGTTCACCGCGCCCGCCCTGCTCGCCTACGCGGTACTGTTCCTCGCCCCGGTCGGCTACGCGGTGTGGACCAGTCTCTACAAGTGGGACGGCATGGGCGCCATGCAGTGGCGCGGCCTGCAGAACTACCAACAGCTGTTCCAGGACCCGGTGTTCCGCACCTCCCTGGTCAACACCCTGGAGCTGATGGCCGTCGGCGGGGCGATCACCTTCCTGATCAGCTTCCTGCTGACCCTGGTCCTGCGGGAGATGAAGGGCCGGCTCTTCGTCCGGTCCGTGCTCTTCTTCCCCTCGCTGGTCAACGGCATGGTCTTCGGCATCGCGGCCGGTTTCCTGTTCTCCCCCTCCGGCCCGGTCAACCAGGCGCTGGAGTTCCTCGGGGTGACCACGCCGCCGAAGTGGCTGTCGACCACCAACCTGTTCCCGATGGTCCTCGGCACGGTGATCTGGACGGCCACCGGCTACTACACCTCGATCATCATGGCCGCCGTCGACCAGATCCCCGACTACCTGTACGAGGCCGCAGAACTCGACGGCGCCAACGCCTTCCAGCGCTTCCGCCACGTCACCCTGCCCTGCGCCTGGGACGTCATCTCGGTCTGCGCGGTGCTCTGGACGGTCAGCTCGGTGAAGATCTTCGAGCTGATCCTGCTCTTCGGCGGCAGCAGCAACCGCTTTCCCCCCGTGGACAGTTGGAACACCGCCATGTACGTGTACGCCGAGGCGTTCCCCCGGGCGACCATCCCCCGGCTGGGCGTCGCCACGGCCGCCGCCGTGGTCACCCTGCTGATGGTCACCGTGGTGACGGTCGTGCTCCGCCGGGTGCTGCGCCGCGAACCGATCGAGTACTGAGCCGATGGCCCTCCCACGAATCCTACGAAAGGCCACTCCCGTGCCCGGCACACGCCGATCGGCGGGGCCGGCGGTCCGGATCGGCACGGCGGTCGTGTGGACCGTCGTCGCCGCCAACCTGCTGCTGCTCCTGTGGATCCTCCTCACCTCGCTGCGCGACGGCCCCGACATCCTCAAGCACAACTTCGCCCTGCCGGACGCCCTGCGGTTCGGCAACTACACCACCGCACTGGACGAGGGCGGCTTCGCCCAGGCCGCCGTCAACAGCGTGCTCGTCGCCGTCTGCTCCTCGCTGGCGGCCATCGCCCTCGCCGCGCCCTGCGCCTACGCGCTGGCCCGGCGCCGCTCGCGCACCTCGTCCTCGCTGTCCCTGCTCTTCGCCCTCGGCCTGGGCGTGCCCGGCCAGGTGCTGGTGGTGCCACTGTTCGTCGGCCTGGCCGAGGTCGACCTCACCGACAGCGACCTCGGCCTCGGGCTGGTCTACGTCGGCCTGGCCATGCCCTTCACCGTCTTCCTGCTGACCGGCTTCTTCTCCGGCATCCCCCGCGTCCTGGAGGAGGCCGCCGTCCTGGACGGCGCCGGACCGCTGCGCACCTTCCTCCAGGTGGTCCTGCCGGTCGCCCGCGGCGGGCTGATCACCGCGTTCCTGCTGCAGTTCATCACCGGCTGGAACGAGACGCTCTTCGCGATCGTGCTGACGAACAGCCAGAGCAAGGTCACCCTCCCGGTGGCCCTCGCCGAGTTCGTCGCCTCGCAGCAGTTCAACGGGCTGGACTACGGCACCACCTTCGCCGGAGTCTGCATCATCCTCGCCCCGATGATCGCGCTGTTCTCCTGGATGGGGACGCGGATCATCCAGGGCATGACGGTTGGGATCGGAAGATGACCTCCACGCTGCGCCAGGACCTGCTGCGGATCGAAGGCACGGCCGATCCGGCCGCCGGGGTGCTGCCGATCCTGCACGGCCTGTCCTCGTACACCGCCGACGGGGTCGGGGTGGACGAGGAGATGCGCCGGAACCTGGCCTACGGCGCCCCGTCCTCGCTGCTGCCGTACACCCGGCAGGGCGACTACGACCGGAACCGCGCCGGGCGTGAACTGCCGTGCGTGGTACTGGAGAACGAGCAGCTGACGGCGGTCTTCCTGCCCTCGCTCGGCGGCCGGCTGTGGTCGCTGGTGCACCGGCCCAGCGGCCGGGAGCTGCTGCACCGCAACCCCGTCCTCCAACCCGCCAACCTGGCGCTGCGCGACGCCTGGCTGGCCGGCGGGGTGGAGTGGAACCTCGGCACCACCGGGCACTGGCCGCTCACCTGCGAACCGCTGCACGCCGTACGCCTGGCCGCGCCGGACGGCACCCCGGTGCTGCGGATGTACGCCTTCGAGCGGCTGCGGCGCGTCGTCCTGCGGCTGGACACCTGGCTGCCCGCCGGATCGCCGGTGCTCCTCGTCCACGTCGAACTGCACAACCCCGCCCCGCACACCACCCCGGTCTACTGGTGGTCCAACATCGCCGTCCCGCAGGACGCCGGCACCCGGGTGATCGGCCCGGCGGACCACGCCTTCCACTGCGACTACGTCAGCGACCTCACCCGGGTGGACTTCCCGCACCTGGACGGCACCGACCGCAGCTACCCCGGCCGGGTCACCCGTGCCGCCGACTACTTCCTCGACCTGCCGGCCGGCGAACGCCGCTGGATCGCCGCGCTGGACGCCCACGGCGCCGGCCTCGTCCAGGCCTCCACCGAGCGGCTGCGCGGCCGCAAGCTGTTCTGCTGGGGCACCTCGACCGGTGGCCGCCACTGGCAGGAGTGGCTCTCCGGCCCGGACGCGGCCTACCTGGAGATCCAGGCCGGACTGGCCCGCACCCAGCTGGAACACCTGCCGATGCCCGGCGGCGCGACCTGGTCCTGGACCGAGGCGTACGGGCTGCTCGAAGCCGACCCGGCCTCCGTGCACGGGAGTTGGGAGCGGGCCCGGCAGAGCGCCGAGGAGGCACTGGCCCGACTGCTCCCGCCGGCCGGACTGGACGCCGCCCACCGGCTCGCCGCCGACTTCGGCGAGCCCGTCGAGCCGCTGGCCGAGGGCTCCGGCTGGGCCGCCCTGGAGATCGAGGCGGGGTGCCTGCCGCCGTCGGAGCTGCTGCCCTTCGGCACCCCGGGCGTCGAACAGGAACCCTGGCGGCGGCTGCTCACCACCGGAACCCTGCCGGTCAGCGACCCACCCGCCGCCCCGGTCACCGGCGCCCACTGGCGCGCCCGGCTGGAGCGGCACGCCGAGGACTGGCACGCCCGGTACCAGCTCGGCCTGCTGCGCCTGGCCGACGGCGAACCCGGCTCCGCCCGGGAGGCGTTCACCCGCTCCCTCGACGAGCAGCGCACGCCCTGGGCGCTGCGCGCCCTGGCCTTCCTCACCGCCGATCCGCAGGAAGCCGCCGACCTGATGGCCGAGGCGCACCGACTCCGGCCGCAACTACGGGAGTTGACCATCGAGGTGCTGGCCGCCCTGCTCGCGGCCGACCGCGCCCACCAGGCTCTCTCCCTGATCGAGGCCCTGCCCGAGGCGGTCCGCGCCCACGGCCGGATCCGGCTGGCCGAGGCCACCGCCGCCCACGCCCTCGGCGACGACGACCGGGTGCGCCGGCTGCTGGCCGAGGGGATCCGGGTCGACAACATGCGCGAGGGCGAGGTCTCCCTGGACACCCTCTGGCTCGCCGTCCACCCCGGCCGACCGGTGCCTCCGCACTACGACTTCCGGATGGCGGACGGCTGAGACCGACCGGCACATGGTGAGTGGGACGCCGCTCACCATGTCCCGGTCGGTCTGAACCCACGAGCTGGTCGGGGCCCCCACCCCGACCCTCCGGCGCCGGCCCACGGCACCGGTACCCCCGGGGCCCGCCCCCACGGCGGGGCCCCGAGACGAGAAGGAGTCACTGTGTCAGCTCCTCGACGAAAACTGCTCGGCGCCGTAGCCGCCCTGAGCATGACCCTGGTCGGCGGTACCGCCCTCCAGGCGTCGGCGGCGCCCGCGAAGCACGCACCGGCCGCGCCCGCGTACACCGTCACCATCGGCTCCACCGGGCCCTACAACTACGCCGACGACACCCCCGCCGCCCCCTACCTCGACAAGGACGGCACCTTCCACTTCCAGGAGTCCCACTCGCTCTACGGCGCCACCGACTCCCGCCAGTGGAACTTCTTCACCGGCCGCGACTTCGAGACCGCCACCCCGGACTCCGGGCTCGACAACGCCGTGAACCCCGCCAACACCGCCGACCGGAACAACGACACCACCTGGCGCTGCAACCACAGCCCCACCGGTGTCAACGCCACGTCCGCGCCCGCCGGTTCGGGCTACTCCCAGCCGAACTACTGCGACCTGGTCGGGGTCTGGGTCGACCCGGACACCGGGGACTGGCGCGGCCTGGTGCACAACGAGTTCACCCCGCAGCCGTTCGGCGACGGCCTGCACTACGACGCCATCGACACCGCCGTCTCCCACGACCAGGGCCACACCTGGACCATCTCCGGCCACGCCATCACCTCCCCCTACAGCACCACCCGGGGCGACGACTCGGCCTTCCCCCAGCAGACCTACGACTACGGCGACGGCGACCAGCGGCTGTTCGTCGACACCGCCTCCGGCTACTTCTACGTCTTCTACGGCTCGCGGATCGTCCCCAAGGCGGGCGTCGGCGGCGGCAACGGCGGTCTGGCGCACGTCGCCCGCGCCCCGATCTCCGGCAAGATGGCGGCCGGCACCTGGCAGAAGTGGTACGACGGCGCCTGGACCCAGCCCGGCACGGGCGGTCTGGAGAGCAACATGGTCCCGGCGACCACGGCCGCCCCGAGCGGCTACACCCCGGTCGCCCAGGACTACCGCCCCGCCAACACCGGCAGCGTCGACCAGCAGGTCGCGGCCGGGGTGCTACCCGCCAAGTCGCCGCTGTTCATCATGAACGTCTCCTACGACGCCTACCTCGGCCTGTACATCGGCGAACCCGAGGTGGTCTCCGGCACCGCGCCGCAGCAGTTCTACGTCACCGACGACCTCGCCACCCAGCAGTGGCACCTGGCCGGCGACTCCGGCAGCTACACCTCCGGCTCCTGGTACCGCTGGATGCTGGACAGCGCCAACCTCACCAGCACCACCATCATCGGCAAGAGCTTCCGCTCCTACTGCTCCATCGCATGCGCCAAGTCCGACGGCGAGTACGCCAACGTCACCGTCGACTCCTCCGCCCCCGCCGCCTCCCCCTTCGACCCGACCAGGACCTACCGCATCGCCAGCGGCGACGGCCGGATCCTCACCCAGGCCGCGAGCGGCTCCGCCACCACCTCCACCGCCGCTCCCACCGGCTCCGCCCGGGAGACCTGGAGCTTCACCGGCAACGGCGACGGCTCCTACCGGATCACCAACGCCGCCAGCGGAGCACTGCTCGGCGTCGACGCCACCGGCACGGCGGGCCGCGCCTGGGGCGCCGAGCCCACCGTCACCGCCCCCGTCGGCGGTACCGCCGCCGTCGGCCAGCAGTGGTTCATCCTCCGCGACGCCACGGGGACCGGCGGCTACCGCCTGGTCAACCGGTACAGCGGCCTGGTCCTCGGCCTGACCGCCGGCAACGGCGGCACCGCCGAGACCACCGCCCCCCGCAACTGGACCGACACCACCGGCAGCAGCGTCGGCGGCGGCCGCACCGCCACCCAGCAGACCCTCACCATGACCGCCGTCGGCACCGTCCCCGGCAACCTCAACGGCACCCACACCCTGACCGCCGACGGCAAGGCCCTCGACGACCCCGGCCACAGCACCACCGCCGGCACCCAGCTGATCACCTGGGCCCCCAATGGCGGCGCCAACCAGAACTGGCAGTTCACCCAACAGCCCGACGGCTCCTACCAGCTCGTCAACGCCGAGTCCCGGCTCTGCGCCGACGACGACGGCGGCGCCACCGCCCCCGGCACCACCGTCATCCAGTGGACCTGCACCGGCGGCGACAACCAGCACTGGAGCGCCGGCCGCCGCGCCGACGGCACGTACACCCTCACCAACGTCCACAGCGGCCTGCTGCTCACCACCGCCTCCACCACCGACGGCGCCCCGGTGACCCAGCAGCCGGACAGCGGTTCGGCGCTCCAGCACTGGACCATCAAGTGACCTACTGACCGGGGCCGTTCAACGATCGGCCACCCTCGGCGGAACCGCCGCGCCGCGGGCCGAGCACCCCCGGGTGCTCCGCCCGCCACGGCCCCGCCGCGGCGGCCCCATACCCCAACATATGTCAATTAACAACACCACCTCAC
>NZ_JBHXEG010000021.1:0-101807 GCF_042724935.1 Kitasatospora sp. NPDC127060 | reverse complement strand
CCGCTCCCCCAGCGGCCGGGCGGGGCCTTCGGCGTGTCCGGCCCACGACGACGGCGGCTGGCGAACCGCCGGAACCCCTGGTCAAGTCAGCTTGACCCGGGCCACATCGAGTTCGCGTCCTTCCGCCACCTCGCGCAGACCGCCGAGCTCGGGAAGTTCGACTACTTCTTCCTCGCCGAGGGCCTGCGGCCGCGCGAGCGCCTTCACCGGCGAGGACTTCCGCCGCGCCGGCTGGCCGACGGGGTGTCAGGAGCGGCTCAGAGCTCGTAAACGGCGCCGGCGCGGGCCAGTTCGACCGGGCCCGGGTAGGCGGCGGCGGCGTCAAGGCGGTTGCGCTCGGCGTCGGTCCACGGCGGGATGTGGGTGAGGACGAGTCGGCGGGCGCCGGCGGCGGCCGCGTGCTCGCCGGCCTCCCGCCCGTTGAGGTGGACGGCCTGGTAGGTGTCGCGGCCGTCCAGGTACGCGGCCTCGCAGAGGAACAGGTCGGCGTCGCGGGCGAGTTCGACCAGTTCGGGGCTCTCACCGGTGTCGCCGGAGTAGACCAGCGAGCGGCCGTCGTGTTCCAGTCGGAAGGCGAAGGCGTCGACCGGGTGGTTGACCTGCGCGACGGAGACCCGGAACGGTCCGAGCCGGAAGCTGCCCGGGGTGAGCGTACGGAACTCGAACACCTCCTTCATTCCGGGGTTCTCCGGCATGTCGTACGCGCGGGCCAGCCGCTCGGCGGTGCCGGCCGGACCGTACACCGGCAGCAGCCCGGGGCAGCCCTCGGCGCGGTAGTTGCGGGCGACCCAGTAGGCGCACAGGTCGACGCAGTGATCCGCGTGCAGGTGGCTGAGCAGGACGGCGTCGACCTCGTACAGGCTGGTGTACTTCTGCAGCGCGCCGAGCGCGCCGTTGCCGAGGTCCAGCACCACGCGGTAGCCGTCGGCCTCGACCAGGTAGCTGGAGCACGGCGAGTCGGCGGACGGGAAGCTCCCAGAGCACCCCACCACGGTCAGTTTCATCCGAGCCCCTCCGCCCCGACACGTCCTGGCTGCTGTTGGAAAACGGCATCGAAACAGCATGGAAAACAGCATGGAAAACCGCAGGCCGGGCCGGTGGACCGGCCGGTGGTACTGCGTTGGTGTGTTGAGAGTAAGGGCGAACCGGCACTTTGCCCCCGTCCCCGTGCCGGGCTGTGGCTGGAATCACCCAGACCGCCGGGGCGGGGGCAACGCCGCGGGATCAGCGGTGCCGGGGCCGGTTGCGGGCCCAGGTCCGGATGGTCCCGGGGTACCAGCGGGGATGTCCGCTGCCGTCGATCACGTCCGGTTCCGGCAGCAGCCCGTGCCGCCGGTAGTTGCGGACGGTCTCGGGCTGGACGTTGATGTGCCGGGCGATCTCGGCGTACGACCAGAGTTCGTTCCCGCTCACGAAAGCACCTCCGGGGGGACGGCGGCGGACGTTCGTGAGGCAGCCTCTCCGGGCGGCACCGGGGCGCAGTCGGCAGAACGGGCGTCGTGGCGGATCCGTGACGAACCGGGAGCAACGTACGGACAAATGCTCAACTGTCACAGCCGCCACGGTGGTGGCGTTCACCGCCGGGCCGGTACGGTTCGCCGCATGACTGGCATCTGGGTTGTCCTCCCGGTGGCGGCCGTCGCCGTGCTGGCCGCCGTCGCGGGCGCGCTGCTGCGGCGCACCCGCCCGGCACCGCGCCCGACGAGCCCGACCGGCCCCACCGGGCCGCGGCCGCGCCCGAGCACCAAGGCCGGCCCGGAGCCGCAGGAGATCTGGTGGGCCGAGGTGCCGTTCGAGGACGGCCCGGGCTCCAAGGACCGCCCCTGCCTGGTGCTGCGGGTGCACGGCCGGACGGCCACCGTCGCGAAGATCACCAGCAAGCACCACGCGGAGCGCCCGGGCGTGCTGCCGCTGCCGCCCGGTTCGGTGGGCGACCGGCAGGGCCGGGCCAGCTGGCTGGAGACCGACGAGCTGCGCGAGGTGCCGCTGTCGGCCTTCCGCCGCCGGACCGGCACCGTGGACCGGCAGGTCTGGGCCCGGACCCAGGCCGCCCTGCAGCGGAACTAGGCCCAGAGCTGGCCCTGCAGGGCCTCGACCGCCGCCTCGGTGGACTCGGCGGTGTAGATGCCGGTGGAGAGGTACTTCCAGCCGCCGTCCGCGACCACGAAGACGATGTCCGCGCGCTCCCCGGCGGCCGCCGCCTTGCGGCCGACACCGATCGCGGCGTGCAGGATGGCGCCGGTGGACACGCCCGCGAAGATGCCCTCCTGCTGGAGGAGTTCACGGGTGCGGCGGACGGCGTCCGCGGAGCCGACCGAGAAGCGGGTGGTGAGCACCTCCGCGTCGTAGAGCTCGGGCACGAAGCCCTCGTCGAGGTTGCGCAGCCCGTACACCAGGTCGTCGTAGCGCGGCTCGGCGGCGACGATCCGCACGCCGGGGGCCTTCTCGCGCAGGTAGCGGCCGACGCCCATCAGGGTGCCGGTGGTGCCGAGGCCGGCCACGAAGTGGGTGACGGTCGGGAGGTCGGCGAGGATCTCGGGGCCGGTGGTGGTGTAGTGGGCGCCCGCGTTGTCGGGGTTGCCGTACTGGTAGAGCATGACCCAGTCCGGGTGCTCGGCGGCGATCTCCTTGGCCATCCGGACGGCGGTGTTGGAGCCGCCGGCCGCCGGGGAGGGGATGATCTCGGCGCCCCACATCCGGAGCAGTTCGCGCCGTTCCTCGCTGGTGTTCTCGGGCATCACGCAGACCATCCGGTAGCCCTTGAGCTTGGCGGCCATGGCGAGCGAGATGCCGGTGTTGCCGCTGGTGGGCTCCAGGATGGTGCAGCCGGGGGTGAGCCGGCCGTCGGCCTCGGCGCGCTCGATCATGTGCAGCGCCGGGCGGTCCTTGATGGAACCGGTCGGGTTGCGGTCCTCCAGCTTCGCCCAGAGGGTCACCAGGCCGCCGTCGTTGCCCGGCACGGCGGCGGACAGCCGGGGCAGGCGGACCAGCGGGGTGTTGCCGACGGCTTCGAGCGGACTGTCGTATCGCAAGGGAGGCCTCCGGCCACGGCGGTGAGGGTGAAGAGGGCGGCTCCCCCGCCGCCGGACAGCAGGGGCGGGGGAGCCGGGAGACTAGGGCGTCCTAGCGGGCGCCGCCGGCCACGGCGGGCAGGATGGTGACGCTGTCGCCGTCGGCGAGGGCGGTGGAGATGCCCTCCAGGAACCGGACGTCCTCGTCGTTCAGGTAGACGTTGACGAAGCGGCGCAGCTCGCCGCCGTCGAGCAGCCGGGCGGCGATGCCGGGGTGCCGGGCGTCGAGGTCGGTGAAGAGTTCCCCGAGGTTGCTGCCGTTGCCCTCGACGGCCTTGGCGCCGTCGGTGTAGGTGCGGAGGATGGTCGGGATGCGGACCTCGATGGCCATGGGTGCGCTCCTGTGCGAGTCGTGGAGATGGGTGGGCCGCGGCGGGCGCGGCGGGGCGGAGGGTGTCCGGGGCTCGGCGCCGCCGGGGAGGTGGCAGGGCCCGGGTGGGGCGGGGCGGCTCTCAGCGGGAGCGCGCGGGCGTGCCGGGACAGATCGCGCCGGCGTGCCGGCACAGGTCGATGTGCAGGCGCGCCACGAGGCGGGTGCCCGGGGCCTGGTTGCTCACATCGACGGAACGCATGGGCTCATCGTATAGATTCCCGGGCCCGCTTCGACATGCCCGTCTCGGGATCCGGATGTTGTTGTTTCGGATGTTGGGATTCCGCCGTTACGGCACCGGCCCGCCGACCGCTCGCGGCGGGTCGGCGGGCCGCGCCCAGGTGGGTGCCGGTCAGGCCGGGTAGGCCTCGACGACCTGGACGTCTTCCTCTGTGATCACTCCGTCCACGATGCGGAACGAACGGAACTGGTAGGAGTCGTCCTCGCCGTTGCCCTCGGCGGTGGAGACCAGGACGTAGTGGGCGAACGGCTCGGAGGCGTAGCTCACGTCGGTGCGCGAGGGGTAGGCCTCGGTGGCGGTGTGCGAGTGGTAGACGATCACCGGCTCCTCGTCCAGGTCGTCCATCTCGCGGTAGAGCTTGAGCAGGTCGCCCGAGTCGAACTCGTAGAAGGTGGGCGAGCGGGCCGCGTTGAGCATCGGGATGAACCGCTCGGGCCGGCCGCTGCCGGCCGGTCCGGCGACCACGCCGCAGGCCTCGTCCGGGTGGTCGGCGCGGGCGTGGGCCACGATCCGGTCGCGGAGTTCTCGGGTGATGGTCAGCATGGTGGTCAGGATGCCACGCCCCGGCAGGCGTCCGCCGGGGCGTCCGAGGCCCGGTCACCGGGTGTCCGCCACCCGGTCGCGGGTGGCCGCGGGCCCGGGGTTCAGCCGCCGCTGCCCGCGTGCAGGTGGTCGTGGGCGGGGCCGTGGACGGACTGCGGGTTGCGGCGCTTGAGGACCTGGTAGCCGATCACCAGCGCCAGCGCCCAGACCGGGAAGACGTACAGCGAGATCCGGTTGTCCTCGTCGAGGGCGATCAGCACCACGACCATGGCCAGGAAGGCGAGGGCGGCCCAGCTGACCCAGGCGCCGCCGGGCGCCTTGAAGGTGGGCGGCGGCAGGTGGCCGGCCCGCCAGGCCCTGCGGTAGCGGATCTGGGAGATCAGGATCATCGCCCAGGTCCACAGCCCGCAGACCGTGGCGACCGAGGTGATGTACTCGAACGCCCGCGCCGGGACGAGGTAGTTGAGCACCACCCCGGCGCCCATCAGCAGGCAGGAGAAGGTGATCGCGAAGGCCGGGGTGCGGCGGGTGTTGAGCTTGGTGAGCCGCGCGGGGGCCTGGCCGCGCAGGGCGAGGTCGCGCAGCATGCGGCCGGTGGAGTACATCCCGGAGTTGCAGGAGGAGAGAGCGGCGGTGAGCACCACGAAGTTGATGATGCCGGCCGCGGCCGGGATGCCGATCTTGCCGAAGGCGGCGACGAACGGGCTGACGCCGGGCTGGAACTCCCGCCAGGGGACCAGCGACAGGATGATGACCAGGGCGCCGATGTAGAACAGCGCGATGCGCCAGGGCAGGGTGTTGATGGCGCGCGGCAGCGTCTTCTCGGGGTTCTCGCTCTCGCCCGCGGTGACGCCGACGAGTTCGACGCCCAGGTAGGCGAACATGACGATCTGCAGGGTCATCACGGTGGCGCCGATGCCCTTGGGGAAGAAGCCGCCGTCCTGCCACAGGTGGGTGATCGACGCGGTGTCACCGGCCTTGCTGAAGCCCAGGGTGAGCACGCCGATGCCGATCAGGATCATGCCGATGATGGCGGTGACCTTGACCATGGAGAACCAGAACTCGATCTCGCCGAACAGCTTCACCGAGATCAGGTTGGCCGCGTAGAGGATGACCAGGAAGGTCAGCGCGCTGGCCCACTGCGGGATGCCGGGCGCCCAGAACTTGACGTACACGGCGGCGGCGGTGGTCTCCGCCATGCCGGTGACGACCCAGAACAGCCAGTACGTCCAGCCGGTGACGTAGCCGGCGAAGGGGCCGAGGAACTCCCGGGCGTACTCGGCGAAGCTGCCGGAGACCGGGCGGTAGGTGAGCAGTTCGCCGAGGGCGCGCATGATCGCGAAGATCACCAGGCCGGCCACCGCGTAGGAGAGGATCAGGCTCGGTCCGGACTTGGAGATCGCGGTGCCGGCGCCGAGGAAGAGGCCGGTGCCGATCGCGCCGCCGATCGCGATCATCTGGATCTGGCGGCTGCCCAGCCCCCGTTCGTAGCCCTCCTCGTCCGGTTTCGCGTCGACCACCTGGTCGTAGATCTGCTCGGCCATGGTCACCGTCCTGGGAGGGCCTCGTTTGTGGGGAGAAGTCGTACCACGCCCGATCCGGATACCGGTGTTCATCTGAGCGATATTTGAGCATGTCCTGCTAGCTTTTGCCCGTTTTATGGGAAAATACCCCGGCCAATCGTCCACATACTGGACCGAACGGCCGGGGCTTGCCCGAAAGCGGGCAGGATCGAGGGGCAGGACGTCGAGCGGAGCGCATCGGCAGAGCACGCCGGGCAGACGGTGGAAGCCGCCCGCGGTCAGTCGGCGATCGCCTCCAGCAGCGACTCCTGGAGCGCCCCCAGCCACAGGTAGGCCATCACCAGCGGCTTGCGCTCGTCGCCGTCCGGCAGCCCGTAGAGGCTCTGCTCATCCTCCTCGGCGATCTCCAACCGCGCCCCGAGGGTCAGCCGCAGGTCGTTGAGCGCGCCCAGCCAGCGCAGGCAGTCGGGGGCGGCCAGCTTGAGCACCCCGCCACCGCCGAGGCCGTCCAGGCTCCGGACCACCTGCAGCGCGTCGTCCCGCTTGCGGGCCCGCAGGTCCAGCTCGGTGTAGCGGCGGAACTCGGCGGCCGCGGCCCGCGTCTCGTCGTCCTCCGGCGCGCCCGGGCCGCCGTAGGCGTCCGGGAAGAGCCGGGCCAGCGCCGGATCTGCGGGGGCCTCGGACGGGCCCTCGGCGAACAGCGCCGCCAGCGGGTCGTCGCCCGCCCCGCCCGGGCCGGGGCCGATCAGCTCCAGCATCTGCACTTCCAGCGAGCGCAGGATGGAGGCCTCCACCTCGTCCAGCGCGATCGCCGCGCCACCATCGCCGGTGCTCTCGAACAACCCAGCCATCTGTATCGGTCAGCCCGTCTTCGTCGTCTTCGGCCGCGCCGCCGGGCCGGCGGGCGGTCAGTCAGCTGTGCGCCGCTGGGCGGTCAGTCGTGCTGCAGCGTCGCCCACAGGCCGTAGCCGTGCATCGCCTGGACGTCCCGCTCCATCTCCTCGCGGGAGCCGCTGGAGACCACCGCCCGGCCCTTGGTGTGCACGTCCATCATCAGCTTCCGGGCCTTGTCCTTCGGGTAGCCGAAGTAGGCCTGGAAGACGTACTGGACATAGCTCATGAGGTTGACCGGGTCGTTGTGCACGATGGTCACCCACGGCGTGTCCGGTTCCGTCACCGGCTGTCCTTCGACCTCCGGGCGCTCGATCTCCACGGGCGCGACACTCACCGCGGGGCCTCCTCGCTGCACACTCGTCCGTTGCTCCTCAAGCCCCATGCTGCCATCCGGGGGACACCCGGGCGATTCCGACCCGGGTCGCGCCGCGAGAAATCGTCACTCTGACGCTAAGTGGTAGTAGCATCATCCGCATGGACGCCACTTCAGTGCGCGCGGCCGGTTCGACCGCGCTCCTCACCGACCGCTACGAGCTCACCATGCTGCAGGCCGCCCTGCGCAGCGGGGCCGCGCACCGCCGCTCCGTCTTCGAGGTGTTCACCCGGCGCCTGCCCAGCGGCCGCCGCTACGGCGTCATGGCCGGCACCGGCCGGGTGCTGGACGCCGTCGAGAACTTCCGCTTCGACACCGCCCAACTGGACTGGCTGTCCGACCAGGGCGTGATCGACGAGGACACCCTGCGGTTCCTCGCCGACTACCGCTTCCGCGGCGACATCCACGGCTACCCCGAGGGCGAGGTCTACTTCCCCGGCTCGCCGGTGCTCACCGTCGAGGGCAGCTTCGCCGAGACGGTGATCCTGGAGACGGTGATCCTCTCGATCCTCAACTTCGACTCCGCCGTCGCGGCCGCCGCCTCCCGGATGACCGCCGCGGCCGGCGGCCGGCCGGTGATCGAACTGGGCGCCCGCCGGGCCCACGAGCAGGCCGCCGTCGCCGCCGCCCGGGCCGCCTACGTGGCCGGCTTCGCCGCCACCTCCGACCTGGAGGCCGGCTACCTCCACGGCATCCCCACCACCGGCACCTCCGCGCACGCCTTCACCCTGGTCCACGACAGCGAGCGGGACGCCTTCCGGGCCCAGGTCGAGTCGATGGGCAAGGGCACCACCCTGCTGATCGACACCTTCGACCTGCGCGAGGCCGTCCGCACCGCCGTCGAGGTCGCCGGGCCCGAACTGGGCGCGGTCCGGATCGACTCCGGCGACCTCATCCTGGCGGCCCACCGGGTCCGCCGTCAGCTGGACGAACTGGGCGCCGACCAGACCAGGATCATCGTCACCTCCGACCTCGACGAGTACGCGATCGCCGCCCTCGCCGCCGCCCCGGTGGACGGCTACGGAGTCGGCACCAGCCTGGTCACCGGCAGCGGCCACCCGACCTGCGCGATGGTCTACAAGCTGGTCGCCCGCGCCGAGACCCCGGACGGCCCGCTGGTGCCGGTGGCCAAGCGCGCGGCCGGCGGCAAGACCAGCATCGGCGGCCGCAAGTGGGCCGCCCGCCGACCCGACGCCGAGGGCGTGGCCGAGGCCGAGGTGGTCGGCACCGGTCCGGTCCCCGAGGAGCTGCGGCCGCACCTGGTGCAGGTACCGCTGGTGCTGGCCGGCGAGGCCGTCGGCCGCGAGCCGCTGGCCGCCGCCCGCGACCGGCACGTCCGGGCCCGGGCCGCGCTGCCGCTGTCGGCCACCCAGCTCTCCAAGGGGGACCCGGTCATCCCCACCGAGCTGATCGACTGATCCGCTCCGGTCCGCCCCGGGCCGCTCCGCCCCGGGCCGGGCCGCCCCGGGCCGGGCCGGGGCGGCCGGCGGCGGTCCGCGCGCCCCGTCCCGGACTCCCGTCGCGCCCGCCGCGTCGGCGGGAGTCCGAAGACGGGCCCCAAGCCTTCCGCCCCCGCGCGCCACTCCCTAGAGTCAGCCGTAGAGTTCCCCTGGAGTTCCTCCCGAGCCATCCGGCGTTCGCGAGGACCCCGCCACCGGGGCGCACCGCCCCCACATCCGAGGATGCGAACCATGCACCGGGCACTGATCGTCGTCGACGTGCAGAACGACTTCTGCGAGGGCGGCAGCCTGGCCGTCGCCGGCGGCGCCGAGGTGGCCGCCGCCATCACCGACCTGATCGCCGAGTCCTCCCCCGGCTACCAGCACATCCTCGCCACCCGCGACCACCACATCGACCCGGGCGGGCACTTCTCCACCGAGCCGGACTACGTCACCAGTTGGCCGGTGCACTGCGTGGCCGGGACGGAGGGGGTGGGCTTCCACCCCAACTTCGCGCCCGCGGTGATCTCCGGGGCGGTCGAGGCGGTCTTCGACAAGGGCGCCTACTCGGCGGCCTACAGCGGCTTCGAGGGACTGGACGAGAACGACCGCGGGCCGGTGGAGTGGCTGCGCGAGCGCAAGGTCGACGAGGTCGACGTGGTCGGCATCGCCACCGACCACTGCGTACGGGCCACCGCCCTGGACGCCGCCCGGGCCGGCTTCACCACCCGGGTGCTGCTGGACCTCACCGCCGGCGTCGCACCGGAGACCACCGCCGCCGCGCTGGAGGAGCTGCGGGCGGCCGGGGTCGAGCTGGTCGGCGCGCCGGTGGTCCGTCCCGCCTGAGCGTTCGTACGGAATGCGGAGCACGGACGAGCGTTCAGCCAAGGCGCGGACGAGCGCTCGTGCGGAGCGCGGACCGGCCTCAGGCCACCATCAGCTCCACCACGTCCGTCCCGCCGACCCGATAGGCCTCGCGCAGCTCCCCGCCGACCGCGTCCGGGTCGGCGGCCAGCCGGGCCCCGGAGACGTACACGACCCGGATGCCCAGGTACTCCATCCGGTGCTGGCCTCCCCGCACCCAGGCGGCCTCGCCCTCGCTGACGCAGCGAAGGTCCGAGTCCACCTCGACCGCGACGCCCCGCTCCGGCCAGTAGAGGTCCGGGACACCGATGTAGGTGCCGCCGCGCATCCGCAGCTCCGGGGTGGCCAACGGGGCGGGCAGCAGCCACTCGTCCACCAGCCGGTCCACCTGCTCCAGCACGAAGTCCCGCTCGGCAGCGAGGAGTTCGTCCAGGGCGGCGCGCACCCGGGGCTCCCCGGTCAGCCCGGACTCGACCAGCTCGGTGGCCAACTCCCGTACCGTGCACCGGGCGTCCGGTCGGGACACGGCCTCCCGCAGCAGCTCGCGGACCGGCACCGGGGCGCCCGCCGGAGCGCCGTCCACCGTCCACTCGGCCAGCGCGTCGGCGACCGCCCGGGCGACCGGCGCGCAGGCCAGTCCGTGCACCGAGCGGGCCTCCAACTCCCGTTCGGTGCGCCGGATCCGCACCTCGCCGGCGTCCTTGAGCCGGCGTTGCCGGGGCACCAGGACGTCCACCCCGGTCACCGCGGGCAGCCGGGGCACGGCCGCGAAGCCGTACAGCGCCAGCGCGGCCGCGCCGGTGATCACCGCGCCGTCCCGACGACCCTCCTCCCGGCCGTTCTGCGCCGCGTACAGCAGCGCGGCCCACATCCGCTGCTCCGGGGTGGGCTCGCCGGACTGCAGCAGGTAGACCCGGGGCAGCAGCCGCTGCCAGGGGCCGCCCCGGCGGCAGTGCTCGGTGATGACCCGGGCCGGCACGCCCCGGGCGCGCAGCTGGCTCGCGGTGACGACGTTCTGCTGACGCTTCGCCAACTCCTCGAGGGACGGCGGCGGCGAGGGAATCCGGTAGCTCATGCGCTCACCATCCCCAACCCCAGCGACCCGCGTGCGGCAGCCTGACGCACCGTTACCCAACCGTCGCGAAACCGGGATCAGCCTGCACTAAAGTCCTCATACCCTCACTCATTTGGAGTAAATGACGTTCATATGGCTATCGGATCTGATCGAAAACGATTGCCGACCTGGCCGTCTGACCCAGAGTGATCAAGGGCATACGGCGAGGGACCCGCCGGGCGTCAATCGCACCTCTCGGATTGCCTAGGCTTACGTCATGTCACGTGACGAGACCGCCGGCCTCCGCGCGGCCCAGCTCCGCCTCGGCCGTCTGCCCGGATACGTCCGCCGCCCGGACCCGGCCCGCCGTAGCGGTGAGAAGGGCCATACGTACAAGAAGGGCTGGGAGGTCCGCTTCACCGCCCGGAGCGAGGCCGAGATAGCAGAGATCCGCGACCTCGTGGTCGCCGCCGGGTTCGCCCCGGCCAGACCCTTCTTCAAGGGCCACCAGCTCATCCAGCCGGTCTACGGCATGGCCGCCGTGCAGGCCTACCTGGCCGCTAGACAGGCGGCCGAGGAACACGCCGAGCGGGTCGAGCTCGGCCGCCGGCGGCGCGCGGCGGGGGCGCGCGCCGGCGCGACGCACACCGGAGGGGCGCACCCGGGCGGCGGGCACGCCACCGGGGGGCACGCGACCGACCCGCACACCACCGACCCGCACACCACCGGCCCGCACACCACCGGCCCGCACACCACCGGTGGCCATGCCGGGGGCGCGCACCCGGGCGGCGGACACAGCACGACCGCCCACGTCCCCGGAACGCCCGGCACCCACCGGTGCGAGCGTGAGGAGGCCGCCGCAGGAGCCGCCGCAGCGGCTGCGGCCGCGGCCGCCGTGGCCGCCCAACTCGCCCGGCGGCGGGCCGTCGAGGCCTTCCCCGCCCAGGTCGAACGCGGCCACACCGCCGACGACCGGATCTCCCCGACGGAGGCGCTCCCGAACTCCTGACCGGGCGGCCCCGCGCCGCCCCGCCCCGCGCCCCGGTCGCCGCAGGCCGCCGGGGCGCGTTCGACGCACCCACTCCCACCCGCCCCGGCGCAACCCCCACCGTGAGTGCGGTCGCACAGGTGGTAGTGCGGACGCGACTTCGCGCCCTGGGCGTGGACGCCGGACCCGGCAGGCCCTACGGTGGCACCTCAACTGCCGTGCGACCACAGCCGTCCCACACCCTCTGACCAGCCGCGACACGCTTCCAGCCGCACTCCCAGCCACGCCCCCAGCAGCACTGCGCAGCACTCCCCCGACCGGCCCCGACCGGCAGTACCGCCGCCACACCGCACCGACCGCCACCGGAACCGGACGAGCGGCGGCGGGTTCCGGGCATTCCATCAGATTGGTCACCCAGCGCACCGAGGGCCTACCGTAGAGTGAGCACAGACGATCGACCGTCAGAAATCCATCTCCCTTGCCGAGAAGACGAGATGACCAACCGTCATACGAGCGCCGCCGACCCTCCCCCGAGGGCCGACGAACCGGAGGACGTACCGCTGGAGTTCGCGGCCTTCTGCGAACTCCACCGCCCCCGGTACCTCAGCTACGCCCGGGTGTGGCTGACCGAGCACGCCGACGCGGCCATCGCCGTCCAACACGCCTTCGCGGAAATCGCCGTCCAATGGCGGGAGTTGCTCACCAGTCCGAACCCCACCGCGCTCGCCTGGCAGATCCTGCGCGGCACCGTCGCCGACCACACCCGGCAGGCGGCCGCCGCCGAACCCGGCCACCACCCCGCCGACGACGACCTGGCGATCCTCCACTACGTCGTCGGCCTCGCCGCCCCGGAGATCGCCGACGTCATCGGCACCGACACCGCCAGCGTCGCCGGCCGGCTCCGCCGCACCATGCTCCGCGAGGCCTCCGGCTGGTGAGCCGCGGCGCCAGGCCCCGGAGGCGGCCTCGGGGCCGACCTCGGAGCCGGTCTCAGACCCGTTCTCACCCCAGGTCTCAGACCGAGCCTCAGACCCGGCCCCCGGCCCTGTCTCAGAACCGGCCTCAGACCCGCCCGCCGGTCACGTCGAAGAGGTGGTGCACCGGGTCGTGGATCAGGTAGCGGGCGAAGGACTCGACGGTGAACCGCGCCCCGTCGCTACGGGCCCCGGTCCGCCGCCACTGCTCCCCCGACACCTCCTCGAACGCCACTGCCAGCGCCTCCCCGGCCTCCGCCAGCTCCGCCGCCACCAGTTGCGGCCGCTGCTCGTGGTAGCGCTCGGCGACCGCCGTCTCGTCCTGGTCCCAGTTCGGGAACATCGGGCCGTCCTGATCGAGCATCAGCCCCAGCCGGACCAGGAACAGCCGGAAGACGTCCCGGACGTGGCAGGCGTACTCCAGATCCGACCAGACCTCCGGCCGCGGCCGGCGGCGCAGCCCGTCCTCGTCGCCCGCCAGCACCGTCAGCCAGGCCGCCGCATTGGCCCGGATCATCCCGGCGACGTCCGCGGGCACCACCCCAGGGGTGTCCAACCCGCAATCGGGACAGGGGCGTTCCAGCACCCAGGTCCAGTCCTTGGTGTCGGGGACGATCGCGTCGGCGGGGCTCACGAGGTACTCAGGAGTGCTCATGGGCCCAGCATGGCCGCCCCGCGGACCGGCCCACCAGCGGCAATGGCGCCAGCGAGCGCCGAAATGCCGCCAGACCGGGCCGTACCCGCGGTCAGGCCGGTCAGCCTGGTAGAGCCGGGCGGTCAGGGCGGTCAGGGCGGTCAGGGCGGTCAGGGCGAGTCGCGCTCGTACTCCAGCCGGGCCGCCAGCAGGCCGTCCAGGTTCTCGCGGCTCCACTCGCACACCGCGTCCATCGGCCCGAGCAGCGTCCGCCCCAAGGGCGTCAGCGCGTACTCGACCCGTGGTGGATTCCCCGGGTACTCGGTGCGGACCACCGCGCCGTCCCGCTCCATCGAACGCAAGGACTCCGTCAGCACCTTCGCGGTGATGCCCGCCAACGGCACCCGCAGCTCCGAGAACCGGCGTGGCCCGCCCTCCAGACAACGGATGATCCGCCACGCCCACTTCCGGCTGCCCAGCACCGGCACCGACTGCACCGGACAGTCGGCCGGGAAGAAGTCCGCCGGCAGCGGCGCCGGCACGGTCTGCGTCATGCCACCGACCGTACCCGGGCGACCGGCCACGGCGAGGACGGTTCCGTTGAAGTAACCGGCACCCCCCGGTCTACCGTCACCGCACCGGCGGACGACAACGCCCGCCACCGGCCCACCGGAGACCCCCCCCCATGAGCAGCACCGCAGCCCAGCAGCACCGCGCGGACGTCATCGTCTACGGCGCAGGCGGACAGGTCGGCCGCGCCGTCATCGCCGAAGCCCGCCGACGCGGCCTCACCGTCACCGCCGCCGTCCGCGACCCCGAACGCCACGCCGACCTCGCCGCCGACGGCGTCACCCTGGTGCGCTGCGACGTCACCGACCCGTCCGCCGTCGCCGCCACCGCCGCCGGACACCCCGCCGCCATCAGCTCCGTCTACACCCCCGACACCCCCTCCGGCGAGTTCTACCGCGCCGCCACCAGCGCCCTCGTCACCGGCCTCGGCCGGGCCGGCGTACCGCGCCTGCTCAGCGTCGGCGTCGCCACCACCCTGCAGACCGCCCCCGGCGTCGCCGTCCACGACGACCCCGAGTTCCCCGAGGCCTACCGCACCTTCTCGCTCGGCCACACCGCCGCCCTCGACCTGCTGCACGCCTCCCCCGCCACCCTCGACTGGGTCGTCGTCACCCCGCCGATGGACCTCGACCGCACCGCCCCCGGCGCCGGTCACTACCGGGTCAGCGGCCCCCACGTCCTCGGTCCCCGGATCGCCCAGGCCGACCTCGCCCTCGCCATCGTCGACGAACTCACCACCCCCACCCACCACCGGGAGCAGATCGCCGTCGCCGAATAGGCCCCGCGCCGAAAGTCCCGGCATCCTGGGCGCCCGGCCGGCCCACCACTGGGACGATCGCTACCGGGACGTCCCCCACTTGGCCGCCGCCCTACGCGACGACCGGCTCGGCACCACTCACCGACCAGGCCCCCCGTAGGGCGGCTGCGGCGGATACGGCGGCGCCGCAGCCAATGCCCGCTTCCGCCGCCGCGACATCACCACCGCAGCCGCCGACGCCCCCACCACCACGGCCCCGGCCGCCACCGCCGCGACCACCAGCCCGGTCACGTCACCACCCCCACCACCGGAACCGGCCTCGGGGGCCGGAGGCGCGGAGGGCTGGTCCGTCGCATCGGTGTCGTCATCGCTCGGCGGCGTGCCCTTCGACTCGGGCCGGTTCGCCAACGGGTTCTCCTTCGGCCCGTTGTCCACGGCGGGATTCGGCTCCAACGCCTTCGCTGGAGCGAGGACCCCATAGCCGTAGTGCTTGTTGGGCACCACAGTCCCGTTCGACGGAGGGGTCGCCGACTTAACCAACCGGTTGATCACCTGGCCAGCGGACAGATCGGGGTATTTGGAGCGGATGAGCGCAGCAGTGGCCGAGACATAGGCGGCGGCGTCGGACGTACCGTTTCCGGAGCCATAGCTCGTCGGGGAATTCGCTGAGGCGTGATAGATCCCCACACCGGGCGCAGTCAGTGTCGTCTCGGGGCCAGACGTGGACTTTTCCCATACGGCACCGTTGGAGTCCACGGCCCCCACAGCCACAACCCCGGGAAAGGCGGCCGGATAGTTGACGTCCATGTCCAGGCCGGTATTTCCTGTAGCGGCGACCAGCACAACATCTCTCGAGACGGCGTAGTTGACGGCCTTGCGCAGCTGTGAGTCGAAGCGGTAGTTCCCTCCGAGCGAGACGTTGACGACCTTCGCGCCGTGATCCACCGTGTAGCGGATCGCGTCCGCGAATCCGTTCGCCTGAGGGACCTGACCGTCGCCTTGTGTTCCCACCTTGACCGGGAGGATCTTCGCCTTCGGAGCCAATCCCATGACTCCTGCTTGTGTCCCGTGCCCGTGCCCCGCGATCAGGCTCGCCATTCCAGTGCCGTGACCGTCAGTGTCAACGCGACCGTCCGTATTACCACCCGAGAAGTCAGCCCCAGGAAGCACTTGCCCGGCCAGGTCCTGGTGATCTTGGTTTACACCGGTATCGACCACGCCGACGACAATTCCGTCACCCTGGCTCACCGCCCAGATCTTCGTCTCGGCCTCGAAAGTCCTCAGAGGCCACTGCTGATCACGGACCTGATCGGCCACTGCTGCCGGTGTTGCCGTGCCCCAGACCAATGCCGCGGCGGCAACGGCCGCCGCACTACGCGCCAACCAGCGGCTCGCCAAACCCGGTCACCCCACTCAACAAGGCATCCCGCAGATCGCCGACCTGCGGGATGCATTCCGATCACCCGTCCGTTTGCGGACCGGCCTCATTTCACCACGTTCGGGTTGACCAGCTTGTCCGACGCCCAGGTTTCCTCGTCCTCGACAAGGTATTCCGGGCGCTTGCCGTCCCTGCTCCGATCCTTCTTGCGACGCTGTGTTTCACTCATCGGGATGCCCGGCGACATGACTCCCGTACCTCGGGCGCCGGATTCCACACCCATCCGATTTCGAGCACCCAACCCGGATCCGCCTTCTGTGAAGGCCTGTTTGCTGCTTGCGCCGGCAGCAGGGGGCATCGTCTCCCGAACGGCACCAACGGGCCGACCAAGAGTCCCACCCACCTTGGCTCCGGGCATGCCCTGGCTCCCTGCTCCGATAGCGCCCTCCGTCGGATTGGCGCCCACGGAGAACTCCTTGCCGCCGAAGCCGGTCTTGCCCTGTCCGAAGCCAGGCCCGACCGGGTTGCCCTGTGTGTTGGGGCCAACGGGATTCGCCGACGTCGGTCCACTGCCAACGGCGGGTGTACTCGTGTGCCCTTCGAGTGATGGCGTGCTCAGGCCCGACGTCTGAGTCCCGGAGGTAACCGGACTCGGCACACTTCCGCTCGGCCGGGAGACCGGCGTGCCCGAGATGCCGTCAGCAGAACCACGGCTCACGGTGCTCGACGGCTTCGTCGAGGCCTGGGCCGTGCCTCCCTTGATTCCGGAATCGGTCGGAACGGGCGCACTCCTGGACGTGGAACTGGCTGCCACCGGTGTCGGAGCGGGTTTGGGTCGCTGCGGGGCGGTGACGGTTGCCGACCGTGCAGACGCTCCGGCCGTTCCGAATGAGGTCCCCGAGAAGACCGTGGCAGCCACAGCTGCCGCACCGCTCTGGTCATTCGACGACGCCTTGTCAGGGTCTTCCCATTTACTCGGCTGTTGGGCGCCCGGCGGCGTCGGAGCCTTCAGGGTCGGCGTCGCGATGCGGTAGTGCATCGCGAGGGTCTGCATGACCGCCGCTGCCTCGGCCTTCTTCCGGTCGGTGATCTGGATGTGGTCGTCCTCGCTGCTGAAGAAGTCGCCGACCTTGTCCTTGAACTGGTCCCAGTTGCCGGGTTCTTCGGGCATGTCGCGCTTGGCCTTGGCCATCGCCTCGGACATGTTGTGCAGCGTGTTGGCCGCGTCGTTGGCGTAGGCGGCGGCCTCGTTGATGTTGCCGGCGAGGGTGAGCATCGCAGTGTGGAAGGAGTCGCTGGAGGTGCCGTCCCAGGAGGTGGCGGCCTCGGTGCTGGCGTTGGTGAGGGTCTTGCGGATCTCCTTGAGGGTGGTCGCGGCCTTGCGCCAGGGGTCGCCGGCGGCCATCACCGCGCCGGGGTCGAGGGCCTGTGCCATCTTGCGGAGATCGGCGTGGCTGTACTTGGTGAAGTCGGTGTAGACCACGGGTGGTTCACCTCCGGTCGGTGGTGGGTCAGATGGTGGCGTTGCCGCGCTTGGCCGGGACCTGGTTCGCCTGGTAGGCGACTTCGCTGGTGGCGGAGGGCTGGGCGACGGACCAGCCGTCGCCGGACAGCGTGAGCTTCCGGCTCACGTGCTGGTCGTGCTCCTCGTAGTTGGTCGCGGTGAGGTCGGCCTTCTTCTGGGCCTCGTCGATCGCCTGCTGGAGCTGGTTGAGCACGTCGCGCAGGGCGTCCCGCATGGTGCTGTAGCGGCCGTGGATCTCGGTGGCCTCGGCGAAGGTGCCGAAGGCGCTCTTGCCGAGGCCGCTGCGTCCGTGGGTGGCGCTGCCGTTCGCGTCCTTCTCGAATTCCTTGAGCAGGATCCGTACTTGGCCGGCGAAGGTGCGCAGTTGCTCGATCTCGACCCGGTAGCCCTGGTTGGCTCCCCCGGTCGATCCGGTCCCTGATCCCATGGCGGCGCCCCCCGTGCGTCCGTTCCCGGCGGTCGGGGCCGGGCCCCGGTTGTCTCATGTCTAACACACCGGGCCCGGATCCCGCCGGGGGCCGGGTCAGTTCGCAGGCGTCCCGGTGTCGAGGGCCGCGGTGAGGGCGCGGCGGCAGAGGGAGTCGGCGTGCCGGGTGGTTTCGGGCAGTCGGTAGCGGTCGGCGAGGTCGAGGGTGGTGCGGACGGCGGTGTCGAGGCCGATGCGGTGGCCGACGGAGACGTAGACGGGTTTGACGCCGGGCCGGGTGCGGACGGCGCGGCCGACCTCCTCGCCGGTGGCGGAGTCGGTGAGCGGGGTCCAGGAGCCGCGTTCCGGGGCGGGGTCGTGGTGGTCGAAGGTGAAGGGGGTCTTGGCGACGCCGAGGGTGCGCAGTCCGGTGAGGACGCCGAGGTGGCTGGCGAGGCCGAGGCGGCGCGGGTGGGCGAGGCCGTAGCCGTCGCAGACGACGGTGTCGGGGGTGCGGGTGAGAGCGGCCAACGCGTCGAGGACGGCGGGGAGTTCGCGGAAGGCGAGGAGTCCGGGGACGTAGGGGAAGGCGATCCGGCCGACGGCGGTGGCCTCTTCGACGACAGCCAGGGTGTCCCGGTCGAGCAGGACGGCCGCTGCGGCGACGAGGTCGTGGTCGTCGTCGTAGGCGACGTCGACGCCGGCGATCAGCCGGTACGGGGTGTCGTCGTCCTGAGCGCGGACGAGCGGCCGCAGCCGTTCCTGTTCGGCGAGCGCCTGGGCCTCGGTGGTGGGCCAGTCGGCGGGGATGGGCACGGTCGGTTTCCCCCGGTCTGCTTGGTGTGGGTCGGGCTCCACCGTACCGAGGTGCGTGGACGACCCCGGGGTGAGTCCGTGCGCCCCCTGTGCCCCCGGGCTCGCGGACTAGCCTGGTCGTACCGAACTCCCTTGCCGGGTACGACTTCTGGCAATCGGCACCATTCCCGCCCGTTTCCCCCGACGTGCGAAGGACCCCCGCCATGCCGCGTCCGTCCGCTGCCCAGTTCTGCCTCGGCTCGTTCACCGTCGTCGCCACCACGGTGGCACTGCTGGCCGTTTCCGGCGCCTCGGGCGTCCTGGAGGTCGCGGTGCTGGTCGGGTTCGCGCTGGCGCTCGGCACCGTGGTGACGGTGCTCTCGGTGTCGGTCTCGGCCCGTTCGGCCGCGCCGGCCGGCCGGTCCGGAGCCTCCCCGGCGACCGCCGGGCGCGAGTACGCCCGGCAGCGCTGATCCGCCGCCGGGCGCCGTCCCGCCGCCGGGTTCAGATCTCGGTGGTGACGACCACGGTCTTCGCCGCCTTGTCGTGGATGCACTGCCGGTAGGGCTGGTCGAAGACGCCGAACAGGCCGTCGACGACCCACCACAGGGCGGCGCAGCACACGACGGCCGGGAGGATGTAGACGGCGGCCCTGGTCCAGGCCGCGGCCGGGGTGGGCGGGTTGCCGTCGATCAGCATGGCGACGCGGATCTTCATCGCCTTCTTGCCGAGGGTCTGGCCGTCCCGGCTGAGCATCAGGGCCTCGTAGACGAGGTAGATGGCGCAGCCGAGCCAGAAGGCCTCGGTGGTGCCCTGGCGGGTGCTGAGGTCGACGAAGGGGCCGACGATGATGACGCCGACGGCCTGCATGAGGACGTAGTCGATGAGGCGGGCGAGGATCCGCTTGGGCCAGGTGCCGATCGGCGGCATGCCGGGGACGGGCCCGCCGCCGGGGGTGCCGTACGCACCGGGGCCGGGGCCGTCGTAGCCGGGCGGGTGCTGGTCGTACGGCTGGTGGCCGCCGTAGGGGTTCTGACCGGGGGTCGGCCCGCCGTAGCTTCCCCGGTAGGCGCCGGGGCCTTCGGTGGGGGTGCCGGACGGGGTGGGGCCCGGCGGTTCGCCTTCCGGTGTGCCGCCGCCCGGGGGCGGCGGCTGCTTGTCGAAGGAGGGCTGACCGCCCCCCTCCGACTGGGGGCCTGAGGGGTCGTGGGTGCTCATCCCCCGAGTAGAACATCACACATTCGCAAGGTTTGGGACATTTTGTCCCGTTTTGAGCCTGCCCGACGGCCCGCCTCACTCGCGGCCCGCCTCACTCGCGGCCCGCCTCAGCCGCGGACCACCCGGGTGCGAGCCGCCCGGTCCTGCCAGCCGCGCCGCGCCGGACGGTCGAACAGCGGCCAGACCAGGCCCAGCAGCAGCACCACACCGACCTGCCGGACCACCCACCGCAGCAGCGAACGGCCGAGGCTCAGCCCGCTCCGGGCACCGGCGGCACCGGCGTCCACCACCCGGATCCGGGCCAGCCGCTTGCCGAAGGTCTGGCCGGTCCGGGCGACCGGCAGCACCTCGTAGACCAGGCTGACGAACACCAGGATGCCGATCAGGGCGGCGAGCTTGCCCAGCACCACGTCGTCCACCAGCCAGACCTGGACCTGACGGCGGGTGAGGGAGCTGGCCATCCTGGCCTGGTCGAGCTTCTGCTGGAGGTGCTCGGAGACCGAGCCGCCGAGCGGGATCCCGGCCGCGACGGCGACCACCAGCAGCACTCCGGTGTCCACCGCCCGGGCAGCCAGTCGCCGCCCCAGCCCGGCGGGCACCGGGGCCGTCGCCCGGCGGCGGGCGGGGGCCTCCCGGGCCGGCCGCACCACGGGCAGCGCGGCAGCGGAGGACGCGGCGACGGGGGGCGCGGCCGTCGGCACCGGTGTCGGTGTCGGTGTCGGTGTCGGCCGGGGCGCCGTACGGGCCGTGGCGGGCGCGACCTCGGCCTCCGGTGCGGCCACGACCTCCACGGGCGCGGTCACCGCCCGGACCGCCACCGCCACGGCGGGCGCGACGGCCACGGCAACCTCGGCGGCGGCCCCCCCGACGGCCTCCCGGGCAACCTCCACAGCAACCGCAGCGCGCTCCCCCTCCGCACGCCCCTCCTCGTCTTCGAGCGCCCCTGGAAGCACCCCCCAGGAGACCCAGCGCTGCGCCCCGCCCGTCTCCATCAGCCCGCGCTGCGCCTGCGGATCGGCCTGCCAGCCGGACGCCTCGACGGCCCCCGGCACCCCGGGTGCCTCCTCCACCGAGGGCTCGACGGTCCGGAAGACCGGCCCGCCGATCGCCTCCGCCACCCTCGGCCCGATCACGAAGGACGCCCCGCCCGTGGTCTGGTCGAGGTACACCGGCCCGGTGTCCCCGCCACCCGGCGCCTCCCCCGCCTCCCGCAGCTCCCCTGCCGCCACCGGCACCGGCATCGACAGAGGCGCCAGCACCGGCGACTCCGAACGCGCGGGCGGCACCGGCACCACCGGCGGTGGCACCGTCCGCCCCGCCGCCGCAATGTCGGGGGCGGGCCTCCTGGTGGCGAACCGGGGCGGCTGCAGCACCTCGCCCTCGGCGGGCGCGGGCCGGCTGGTACCCGGGACCCAGGCCGAGCCGCCCCAGTACCGGACGAAGCCGGGGATCGAGGGGTCGGGGTAGTAGCCGGGCTCGGCTGCGACGGCCGGGTCGCCGTCGACGGCGAAGGGGCGGTCCGTCATGGGGGTCTTCTCCTGTCAGGTCCCGACGAGGACCGGTGGGGGCGGGCCGGGCCTCGGCGAGTCGAAACGGGTTCGCAACGGGTCGGCCGGATCGGGATGGGTCGGGACGGGTCGGAACAGCTCGGAACGGTTCGGACGTCGGGCTCACGGCGGGCCGCTACGGCGCGCCTGCGCACGCCCCGGAGCGCTCGGGGCGCGTGGGGGCGGCACCGAAGGCGGACAGTCGTCGGACTGTCACAAAGGGTAGTGCCTCGCCGGAGTGCCGACGGGAAGTTGGCGATTCCCCGGACAGCGGACGGCCGCCCGAGGTAAGGAACCGGGCGCGGGACGGGTGGTCGCGCGCCGCAGTCCCGACCGTTCACCACCCCACCCGAAACTTCCGGGAGAAATCCCGGAAACGTGTGTAAGAACCCGCCTGGACCGCCCTCTCAAAGGTCAAGGGGCCCGGAACCGGGCACGAACCGAAGGCAGAGAGGAAGACGATCATGGACCGCCCCGTCAGCGTCGTGGAGCACGAGCTGGAGCTGAACCTGGTGCTCTCCCCCGAGCACAGCGTCCCCGTCCCGGCCCGGCTGACCTACGGCAGCCACGACCCGTACGCGGTGTACATCACCTTCCACCTGGACACCGGCTCCCCGGTGACCTGGGTGTTCGCCCGCGAGCTGCTGGTCGAGGGCACCTTCCGCCCGTGCGGCCAGGGCGACGTGCGGATCTGGCCGACCCGCTCGGGCCGGCGCAGCGTGCTGTGCATGGCGCTGAGCTCGCCGGCCGGGGACGCGCTGCTGGAGGCGCCGCTGCCGGTGGTCGCCGCCTGGCTGGAGCGGGCGCACCGGCTGGTCCCGCCGGGCAGCGAGCTGGCCGCCCTGGACATGGACGGCTCGCTCGCCGAGCTGCTCGCGTAGGCGTGCGGGTCGTGCGCCGCAGCGTGCACCGGGCCGTCCAGCAGCACCGGACCGACCGGCGGCACGAGGACGGACGGACCGACCGGCGGCACGAGGACGGACGGGACCACGGGCCACCGGAGGCCGGGCCCGCGCGGGAGCGCGAGCAGGCCTCGGGACCGGGCGACCGAGCGGAGCAGGAGAGCAGGAGCGACGGAGCCCCCGCCGGCTCAGCGGGCCGCGGGGGCCTGCTGACGACCGCGGGCGGCATCGGGGCCGCCGCCGTCGCGCTGTCCGGGCAGCCGGACCAGCGGGGCGCCGGCGGAGCGCCGCCGGGCCCTTATCCGGATGGCGGCGGCGAGCAGGAAGCAGATTCCGACCCACGGATAGATCGAGGTCGGCAGCTGGCGCAGGGCCGACATCTGGAGCACCGCCGCGCCGACCGGCTTCGCCGCCCACATCGCGAAGGACAGGAAGGCCAGCAGGGTGGCCCAGAACGCGGCCCGCCAGCGCAGCCGGCGGACGCCCGCCGGGCGGGCGTGCTCGACGGAGGCCTCGGCGGCGAGCAGCACCAGCACCGGTACGCACCAGACCCAGTGGTGGGTCCAGCTGATCGGCGAGATCAGCACGGCGGTCACGGCCGTGACGCAGAAGCCCCAGGCCTCGGCCCGGGGCAGCCAGCGGGCGCTGCGGGCGGCCCAGGCCGCGATGGCGAGGCCGGCCAGCGCGGCCAGCCCGGCGCCGAGGGTGGCCAGGGTGCCGGGGTCGGAGCTGTGCAGCAGTCGGGCGAAGGCGCCGCGGAGCGACTGGTTGTCGACGATCTCGGTCTTGCCGACCCGGGAGGAGTCGTAGAGGTACTTGGTCCAGAAGCCCCAGGTGGCGTCGGGCAGGAAGAGCGTGCCGATCAGGAAGGTGCCGAGGAAGGTGAGGCCGGCCGTGAAGGCGGCCCGGACCCTGCCGGTGATCAGCAGGTAGACGGCGAACAGGCCGGGGGTGAGCTTCATGCCGGCGGCGATGCCGATCGCGATGCCCTTGCTGCGGTGGCCGTCCGAGCGGGTGAGGTCCCAGAGGACCAGGCAGGCGAGCGCGAGGTTGATCTGGCCGTACCGGAGCGTGGTGAAGACGGGTTCGAGCCAGACGCCGAGGCCGGTGATCAGGACGACGCCGATCGGCCGCAGTTCGCGGCGCGGCCAGCCGACCAGCTTGAAGGACAGGTGGGCCAGCAGGGCGAGCAGTCCGAGGTTGCCGAGAGTGATCACCACCCGGAGGACGGGGATCGGGAACCAGGTGGTCGGGACGAACAGCATCGCCGCGAACGGCGGGTACGTCGCGGGCAGGTTCCACTCGGTGACGCGCAGCGCGTACAGGTCGGCGCCGTTGGCGACGGCGGCGCCCTCGGCCCGGTAGACGACCATGTCGACCATCGAGGTGTGCACGAAGTGGCGGACCACCGCGTACACGAGCAGTGACAGCAGCGCCACGGACGAGGCGACCAGCATCGGTCGGCGGGGGGCCTCACGCAGTGCGCGCACCGGGGCCCCGACCGCGATCCGCAGCCGGTCCGACAGGGGGGCGGGCGAAGGGGCGGGTACGGTCCCCGCCGGGCTGCGCTCGTCTTGCACCGCTGTCACTGTCCACTCCGTCCACCGCTCGGCCAACCAGCGACGATACCGGATGCGGCCCGTCCCGGCCTGGGCACGTTCGATTACGCACGGTGACGAGAGGGCCCCGGCCGACCGTGCTCGGCTGCGGGCTGAGCACGGGCGGTCGGGGCGGTCGGGGGCCGGCGGGCGGGTCCGGGCCCTCGGACGGGCGCGGGGCCCCGGCCTGGCGAGCCGGTACGGTCTCGGCCTTTGTGGCGCCAGGTCCTCGGCGGGCGGACCGGTACGGCTCAGCCGGTGTAGCTCCCGAGGGCCCGGGTGAACTCCAGCGGCTGCTGGACGATGCTGCTGCAGCTGGCGTCCGCGAAGCCCTTGGCCCCGCCCTCGCAGGCCTTGTCCCGGGTGCCGGACCACATGGCCAGCCAGGCGAGGTGCCGCCCCGCCGCGAAGTCGGCGAGCTGCTTGGCGTCGGCGACCGTGAAGACCTCGCTGGCGACGTCGTTGACGCCGATCATCGGGGTGACCGCGACCTTGCGCCAGGCGGCCGCGTCGTCCAGCCCCAGGACGCTCTTGACCTGGGCCTGGGTGGCGGTGGCCGCGGCGATCGCGTACGTGCCCATCCGCCCCTGCGGGTCGGGGGCGACGCCGTCGCCGAAGTCCATGGCCATGATGTTGACGGCGCCGATCGCGACGCCGTTCGCCTTGGCGCCTGCGACCAGGCCGACGCCGTCCTGGGTCAGGCCGGAGGGCAGCGCGGGCAGGGTGAAGGAGACGTCGAGGGCCTTGCCCTTGGCGGCGGCGGCGTGCTGCAGCTGGGCGATCGCCTGGGCCCGCCGGGTGTTGGCGGCGGTGTCGGCGGTCGCGGCGCCCTCGACGTCGAAGTCGAGCCTGGTCACCCCGTACGCGTCGACGACCTTCTGGTACGCGGCGGCCAGGTCGGCGGTCGAGCCGCAGGTGAGGGCCAGCTCGCTGCCGTTGGCGCCGCCGAAGGAGACCCGGACGTCGCCGCCGATCGCTCGCAGCGCGCCGATCTGGGCGGCCACCGCGTCGGCGGAGAGGTCGCTGACCCCGCCCCACTTGGGCACGCAGCCGCCACCGGAGACCACGAAGGCGAGGGTGAAGTTCTTCACGCCGGTGGCCTTGGCGGTGGCGACCAGGTCGTAGGGCGGGTAGAGCGAGGTGTCCACGTACGGCGCGAAGCCGCCCCCGGCGCCGACCGGCGGTACGGGCACACCGGTCGCCGTGGGGGTGGCGGGCTGGCCGGGGCCGGTCGTCACAGGGGTCGGCGCCGGGGTGGTCGGCTTCGCGGTGGTGGTCGGGCTGGGCGCCGCGGTGGCGGTGGCCGTGGCCGTCGCGGTGGCGGACGGCGAGGCGGTGCCCGTCGGCACCACCGTCGGCCGCCCGGAGGGGGTGGGCGCGGGGCCTTCGCCGGCCTTGCAGGAGGTGTCGTTGATCAGGCAGTTGCCCGGCTCGGCCTGCGCCGCGCCCGCGCCGTGGGCGACGAAGCCGACGACCACGCTCCGGCCCGGCTCCAGCCGCTTGTTCCAGGACTCCGGCTTGACGATGACGTGCTGCCCGTCGGCGGTGAAGGTGGCGTTCCAGAGCGAGTCGATCTTCGCACCGGCCGGGAGGTCGAAGCTGAGCGTCCAGTCGTCGATCGGGTCGGCGGCCGGGTTGGTGACCAGGTACTGGCCGGTGTAACCGGCGTCCCAACTGCTGGTCCGGCTGTAGACGGCGCCGAGCGAGGCGGCACTGGCCGAGGAGGCGAGCACCACGACCCCGCCCGCGACCAGCACGGCGGCGACCGCCGAGGCCCCGATGATCGTCCCCTTGCGGCTGCGCCGGCGGTGGCCGGAACGGCGGGTGGGCTGGATGGTCATGGCGCGTTACCTCCGCGGCTGCCTGCGGTCGGCACCGGTGCGGTGCCGTCGGTCGGCCGCCGTCGGACAGGTTTCGTACGGCTTCGTACGGATTCGTACGGCTTCGTACGAGTGGGTACGGGTGCGTACGAGTGGGTACGGACGTCCCGGGCGGCCTGCCCGGCTCGGTCGGGTGACCGGCGCGACCGACGCTAGCGGCGCCCGGGGGGCCGGACGGGCGGGCTGAGCGAGGGGTGAACCTCCCTTAGGCCGCCGTTAAGGAAAGAGCCCTCGACGCGCCGTCACCTCCGGACCTCCGGCGGGCGGGACCACCCCCGGCCCGCCGTCACTTCGGGAACAGCGCGCCCCGTGTCCGCCGCCGGCCCGTGCGCGCGGGCAGGGCCTCGTCCGGCCGGGTGCGCAGCCGCAGCCGGGTCTCCGCGCCGCCGAGCACGGCGGAGCGGCCGAGGGCGAGGTCCCCGCCGGTGGACTCGGCGAGTTTGCGGACGATGTCCAGCCCGAGGCCGGTGGAGCCCTCCCCGCCGTGGCCCTCGCCGCGTCTGAGCGCGGCGCTCGGGTCGCTGTAGCCCGGTCCGGCGTCGCCGACCAGCACGATCACCGAGCTGCCGGTGGCCAGGACGTCCACCGAGAAGGCGGTGCCGACGGCGGTGTGCCGGAAGACGTTGCCGAGCAGCGCGTCGACGGCGGCGGCGAGGTCGCCGCGCTGGACGGGCACCGGTGCGGCGCCCTCGGCACCGGCCAGTTGCCAGCGGCGGCCCTCGTCCTCGGCGAGCGCGGACCAGAAGCCGACCCGTTCGCGGATCACCTCGGCGGCGTCGCAGCCGACCGTGACGGCGGGCGCGTCCTCGGGGGCGCGGCGGGCGGAGCGGATGATCTGGTCGACCTCGCGCTCGAGTTGGGCCACCGCGTGCCGTGTGGCGTCGGCTGCGTCGCCATCGCCGAGGGAGGCCGCGTTGAGGCGCAGCACGGTCAGCGGGGTGCGCAGCCGGTGCGACAGATCGGCGGCCAACTCACGTTCTGCGGCGAGGAGTTGGGCGACACGGTCGGCCATGGTGTTGAACGCCTGGCCGGCTTCGCGCAGTTCCTCGGGGCTGCCGTCGACCTGCTTGCCCTCCACCGGGACGCGCACCGCGAGGTTCCCGGCGCCGAGCGAGCGGGCGGCCGTGGCGAGCCGGCGGGCGGAGGCGACGATCCGGCCGCCCATCCGGTCGGCGACCAGCACCGAGATGGCGACCAGGCCGAGCGCGACCGCGGAGAGCACCAGCCAGGCGGTGGAGACGCCCCGGGTGAGGTCGCTCTCGGCGACGAACACCTCGACCACCGCGCTCCGCCCGGTGTCCACCGCGACCGGCTGGAGCAGCGCGTAGCCGCCGGGCACCGCGACGGTGAAGGCCCGGCCCTGGCCGCCGGCCGTGGCCACGTCGGCCGCGGTGGCGCGGGCCTCCCCGAGGGTCGGACCGTCGGGGGCCGCTCCGCCGTCGGCCGGTGCTCCCCCGGCAGCCGGGGCTGCGTCGGCGGCCGGGGCTGCACCGGCCGACGCCCCCGCGGCCGCCGGCAGGTGGACCGCCATCCGCCCCTGCGTCCCCGCGTCGGTGCTGGCCAGCGCCCGGTTGACGGCGTCCTGGTCGGTGGTGATCGCCAGCGCCGGCCCGAGCGCCGCGGCCTGCCGTTCGGCGGCGGTGAACGCACGGTCCCGGGCGGTCTGTTGGACCATCAGGCCGAGCGGGATGAGGAAGGCCAGCGCGACCATCGTGGTCCCGGCCACCGCGGCCTTGATCATGGCCCAGCGCAGCGAGTGCGCGAACCGCTTCATGTCCGGTGCTCCGCGGGCCCCGCGGCGGCCTCCAGCCGGACCCCGACTCCCCGGACGGTGTGCAGGTAGCGGGGGTTGGAGGCGGTCTCACCGAGTTTGCGGCGCAGCCAGGAGAGGTGGACGTCGATGGTCTGGTCGCCGCCGTAGGTCTGCTGCCAGACCTCGGCGAGGATCTCCTTGCGCGGCACCACCACGCCGGGCCGGGCCGCCAGGAAGGCCAGCAGGTCGAACTCACGCCGGGTCAGGTCGAGCAGCCGCCCGTCCAGGACGGCCTCGCGCCGCTGGAGGTCGATGGCCAGGCCACCGACCCGCAGCACCTGGGTGACGGGGGCGGCGCCACTGCCGAGCCGGCGCAGCACGGCGGCCATCCGAGCGCTCAGGTGTTCTCCGGAGAAAGGTTTCACCAGATAGTCGTCGGCCCCGTCGTTCAGCAGCCGGACGATCTCGGCCTCGTCGTCCCGCGCGGTGGAGATGATCACCGGGACGTCGGTCAGGCCCCGGATCATCTTCAGCGCCTCGCTGCCGTCCAGATCGGGCAGGCCCAGGTCCAGGATCACCAGGTCGCAGCCGACCTGGGCGACCTCCCGCAGCGCCTCCAGGGCCGTGCCCACACTGCGGACCGCGTGACCGGTGTCGGTCAGGTGGCGGATGAGCGCGGACCGTACGAAGGGGTCGTCCTCGACCACGAGCACTGTTGCCATGGCCCTGCACGGTACGCCATCGGCGGGCAGTGGTCTGTACCTCGGGGGCCGGTCCGGGCGGCGCCCGGACATCGGGCAACTGCCCTGCCGAACACCAGGGGTGCCGGTCCCCGCCGACCGGGAAGTACGGCAGGATGTGCGGACGATGCGGAACGGACTGGTACAGCTCTGCGCCTGGGCGGCGGCCACCGGGGCGGCGGTGGCGCTGTCCTGGCTCGGCGTGCACGCGGTGCTCACCGGAGCCGCGTTCGAGCAGCCCACCGCGCTGCCACTGCCGTCCCCGAAGGCCGGGAGCACCCCGTACGGCACGAGCGCCACCCCCGGCCGGACGCCGACGACCGACACCCCGAACCTGCCGCCCGCACTGTCCCCGACCACGAACGCCGCCACCACCGCGGCGCACGCCCCGGCCGGCCCCGCGGCCACCACCCCGCCCAAGCGGCCCGCGCCCACCGCCGCCACCACGTCCACGGTGCGGAGCTACCCGATCCCCGGCGGCCGGGTCGCCCTCGACATCCGGGCCGACAGCGCCTCACTGGTCTCCGCCACTCCGGACCCGGGCTGGCAGATGCAGGTGTGGAACGGCGACCGCTGGATGCGGGTGGACTTCACCAAGGACGACCAGGCCAACTCGGTGTTCGTCTACTGGAACGGCCACCCGCCGATCGTGGAGACGGCGATCCGCTGAGCCGGGCCCGTCACCAACGGACGGCTCGTAGCGGCCTCCAGCCTTGCGAAGCGGCCTCCAGCCCGCGAAGGGCCCGTACCCCGGCAGGTACGGCCCCGCGTGCCCCGCCCGGTCGACCAGGGTGTGCCGGGTGCCGCCCGGCACCGCGACGGTGGCCGGCACCACCGGGCCGAAGCGGTCCCGCACCTCGTACGGCTCGGCCGGCGACACCGCGCCCCGGTCGACGGCGTCGTCGTACGCGTTCCGTTTCCTCCTGGTCAAGGTGCGCCCCGGGGCGGGAGAATCGGCTGCACCGCTGTACAGAATGCCCACCGGAGGACGGCCCCGCGATGCCCCCCGCCCACGCCCCGAGCTCCCCCGGCTCCCCCGGCTCCCCCGATTCGCCCGCGCCCCAGGGCACTCCCCAGGGCGCTCCCCCGGCCGCGGCCGGCGGGGGGAACGACACCATCGACGCCCTGGACGGCCGGCTGATCCGGCTGCTGGCGGAGGAGCCCCGGATCGGCGTGCTGGAGTGCTCGCGCCGGCTGCAGGTCGCCCGGGGCACCGTGCAGGCCCGGCTGGACCGGCTGCAGGCCAAGGGGGTGATCAGCGGCTTCGGCCCGGAGGTGGACCCGGCCGCGATCGGCTACCCGGTGACGGCCTTCGCCACCCTGGAGATCTCCCAGGGCCAGGGCGCGGACGTCCGGGCGCACCTGGCGTGGGTGCCGGAGGTGCTGGAGCTGCACACGATCACCGGGATCGGGGACATGCTGGTGCGGATCGTGGCCCGCTCCAACGCGGACCTCCAGCGGGTGATCGACCGGGTGGTGGGCTTCGACGGGATCGTCCGCTCCTCCACCGCGATCGTGCTGGAGAACCCGGTGCCCTACCGGATCCTGCCGCTGGTGGACCAGGCGGCCGCCGAGTAGGACGGCCCGTCCGGCGCGATGTGCCGATTCGGCATGGGCATGAGGCCTCGTCAGCCCCAAGATCCACACATGGACGTTCCACCCCTACCCGCGCCGCGCGTCGGTCCGCCGATACCCGTGCCAGCCCCGTCCTCCCCCAGGACGGCCCTCGGGACGGCGCTCGGACCGGCCCCGGGACGGCCCCCCATGACGACCCCGGTCGCGGCCGACGGCATCGGCGCGGTCTCGATCTCACTGCCGATGGCCCAGGCCCACCGCTGGCCGGGGTCGCCGCCCAGCTGCGGACCAGGCGGGGCGACGACTTCGCCTCGGTGGCCTTCGGCCTCTGAGCCCCGGGACGGGCGGCCCAGGGCAGCCGACCCTGGCGGGCGGCCCTGGCGGGCGGCCCCGGCGGGCGGCCCCGGCGGGCGGCCCAAGGCGCGAGCGCGGCCCGAGCCGGATGGGGGTCAGCAGCTGGGAACGCTGCCGCCGCTCCGCAGCGCGTCCAGCGCGGCGACCGACTCGGCGAGCGTGCCCACCGGCACCAGCCGCAGCGTCTTGGGGGTGTTCACCTTGGCGTCCGTGCACTCGTCCTTGGGGAGCAGGAAGACCGTCGCGCCGTCCCGGGCCGCCGCCTGGGTCTTCAGCGGGACGCCGCCGACCGGGCCGACGGTGCCCTTGTCGTCGATGGTGCCGGTGCCGGCGATCTTGAGCCCACCGGTGAGGTCGCCGCCCTTGCCGTCGCCGGCGAGCTTGTCGACGATGCCCAGCGCCAGCATCTGTCCGGCGCTCGGTCCGCCCACGTCGCCCAGGTCGACCTTGACCTTCACCTGGTCCGGCGAGAGGTGGAGGTAGCCGAGCGCGGCCGCGGTGGCGCTGTCCTGCGACTCGGCCATCTGCTGGGCCGTCACCTGCTCGGCCTTGGTCGGGTTGCTCTGCGGGTACACCGTCTCGGTCGGGCGGACGGCCTCGTCCGGGTCGAACCAGGCCCGCAGCGCCCGCCAGAAGGTGGTCTTCTGCCCCGGGTTGGTGGCCGAGATGGTGACCATCCGCAGCTCTCCGTCAGTGCTGCGCAGCGGCGCCCCGGTGATGGTGAGCACCGGCCGGTCCTGGTAGCTGCCGAGGGTGTCCGCGGTCAGGCCCGGCCAGGTGATCGTGTACGGCAGCGGAACGAAGGCCGCCACGCCGAACAGCGCGGCGACCAGCACCCCGCAGAGCGCGAGCGAGCGGGTCCGCGGGGACGGGAGGGCCTTGGGCAGCTTGGTGTCGGACACAAGGGGAATCCAAACACACCGGGCGCCGTGATTCGCCCGCTCGTCCCCGGGCGCTCCGGTCCGGGCCCTACCTCAGCGCGTCGGCCACCTCGGTGGCAGCCTCCACCACCCGCGGGCCGACCCGCTCGGGCACCAGCCCGTTGAGCATCACCACGCCGACGCTGCCCTCGATGCCGCTCAGTCCGAGCAGCGCGGCCGCGGCCCCACTGGCCCCGGACTGCTCCTCCGCACGGGTGATGACGAACCCCTGCTCGGGCCGCCGCTGGCTGGGGAAGGCACGGGCCTCCAGGATCGCCCGCCCGGCCGCGCTCTCGCCGAGCGGGTGGCGCAGGCCGGTGCGGTAGGCGACGTGGAAGTCGGTCCAGCTGGGCTCGACCACGGCGACGGCCAGCGCCTCGTTGCCGTCCACCAGGGTCAGGTGGGCGGTGGCGCCGAGGTCCTCGGCGAGGCTGCGCAGGGCGGGCAGCGCGGCCTCGCGCAGCAGCGGGTGCACCCGGTGGGCCAGCCGCAGCACGCCCAGGCCGACCCGGGCCCGGCCGCCGATGTCGCGGCGGACCAGGCCGTGCTGTTCCAGGGTGGCGAGCAGCCGGTAGACCACGGTGCGGTTGACGGCCAGCCGGGCGGCCAGCTCGGTGACGGTGAGCCCGCGCTCGGAGTCGGCGAGGAGCTTGAGGACGCGGACGCCGCGGTCCAACGTCTGGGAGGTCTCTGCAGTCACGACGGGCAGTCCTTTCCGCGGCGCTCGCGGGGCGGCGGCGCCGGGCCAAAAGGTCGGTGTCGCGCGCAGGTGGGGGTGGCCGCGCTCGGGCCGCGCGGCGTCGTCCTTGACGACCGCACGGTCCTGCGGAGCCCGTCCCTCGGGGGTTGCCCGGCGGAAGAGCGTGGGGGAAAGGTAGTGAAGGAAATGTCGCGGCGGAAGTGGTTGTCCAAAATTCGGTCGTGATCGTCATCGGCGCCGCCGGGAAATCCGGACGAAACCCACCAATCCACCGGCCGGGTTCGGGCGTCGGTTCGAGCCCGGTCCGAAGTCCGGACACCCCGGGCGGGCGGGGTCCGGGCCGGTCGGCCCGGACCCGCCTGCCGGACCGTTACTTCGCCCACTCCCGGATCTTGGCGATCCGCGCCTTCAGCTGGTTGGCGGTGGCCTGGGCGGTCAGCGGCCCGCCGCACTGGCGGCGCAGCTCGTTGTGGACGGTGCCGTGCGGCTGGTTGGTGCGGTGGTGCCAGGCGGCGACCAGCGCGTTCAGCTCCTTGCGCAGCTCCCGGAGCTCCTGGTGGGTGACCACCGGCCGCTGCTCGGCCGGCAGCTCCAGCAGGTCGGCCTCCTCGGCGGGCTTGGTCTTGCTGCGCTGGATCTGCCGGTGCTGGCGCTTCTGCAGCAGCATCTGCACCTGGTCCGGCTCCAGCAGGCCCGGGATGCCGAGGTAGTCCTCCTCCTCCTCGCTCCCCGGGTGGGCCTGCATGCCGAACTCCATGGCGTTGTACAGCACCCGGTCGAAGACCGCCTCGGAGCCCAGCGCCTCGTAGGAGAACTCCTCGCCGCCCGCGCCGTCCGGCCCGTCGTTGGCCCGCTCGGCCTCGGCGAGCAGCCGGTCCTCCTCGTCGAAGAGGCCGTCGCCCTCCTTCTTCGGCCGGTCCAGCACGTGGTCGCGCTGGAGCTCCATCTCGTTGGCGAAGCCCAGCAGCATCGGGATGGTCGGCAGGAACACCGAGGCGGTCTCGCCGCGCTTGCGGGCACGCACGAAGCGGCCGACGGCCTGGGCGAAGAACAGCGGGGTGGAGATCGAGGTGGCGTACACCCCGACGCACAGCCGGGGCACGTCGACACCCTCGGACACCATGCGGACCGCGACCATCCAGCGCGAGGTGCCCTCCGCGAAGTCGGAGATCCGCTGGGAGGCCTCGGCCTCGTCGGAGAGCACCAGGGTGACCTTCTCGCCGCTGATCTCGCGCAGCATCTTGGCGTAGGCGCGGGCCACGTTCTGGTCGGTGGCGATCACCAGTCCACCGGCGTCCGGGATGGCCTTGCGGACCTCGGTCAGCCGTCGGTCGGCGGCCTGGAGGACGGACGGGATCCACTCGCCCTGCGGGGACAGCGCGGTGCGCCAGGCCTGGGCGATCAGGTCCTTGGTCATCGGCTCGCCGAGCCGGGCCTCCAGCTCGTCGCCGGACTTGGTGCGCCAGCGCATGTTGCCGCTGTAGCTGAGGAAGATCACCGGGCGGACGACGTGGTCGGCGAGCGCGTGCCCGTAGCCGTAGGTGTAGTCGGCGATGGACTTGCGGATGCCGTCGCTGCCGGCGTCGTAGGCGACGAACGGGATCGGGTTGGTGTCCGAGCGGAACGGCGTCCCGGTCAGCGCGAGCCGGCGGGCGGCCGGCTCGAAGGCCTCGAAGCAGGCCTCGCCCCAGGACTTGGAGTCACCGGCGTGGTGGATCTCGTCCATGATCACGAGGGTCTTGCGGGCCTCGGTCCGGTTCCGGTGCAGCATCGGGTTGACCCCGACGCCCGCGTAGGTGACCACGATGCCGTGGTAGTCCCGGGACAGCGGGCCGGAGGAGTACGCCGGGTCCAGCCGGATGCCTATCCGCGCGGCGGCCTCGGCCCACTGCTTCTTCAGGTGCTCGGTCGGTGCGACGACCGTCACCTGCTGCACCAGGTGGTTGTGCAGCAGGTACGAGGCCAGGGTGAGGGCGAAGGTGGTCTTGCCTGCGCCCGGGGTGGCGACCGCGAGGAAGTCGCGCGGCTGGGTCTCGATGTACTTGTCCAGCGCACCCTGCTGCCAGGCCCGCAGCTTGCCCGCGGTGCCCCAGGGGGCACGACCGGGGAAGGCCGGGGAGAGGTGGTGCGAGGCGGCGGGCGCGGCATGGCCGACGGCCCGGACGGGCTCCTGCGGCTCCGGTGTGTCGGAGAACAGCGGCATCGAGGAGGCGGCGGCAGTACTCACGGTCTCCGAGGGGGATCATCGCAGGTCAGAGGCGGTTTTTCGGCCCCGTCCCGCGGTCGGGCGGCGATCGGACAACCCGCCCAGCCTACCGGCCCGGGGCCGTTCGAGCCTCCAGGACGGGCTTCGCGCCGGGCCCGGACGGCCGGAAATCGATGTGACGCAGGTCACGTCGATTCACTCGCGTAACCGGGTAATCCCCACCGGTCACGGGACTCTCACCAGGGTGAGGCCGCCCCAACCCCACCTGCCGTCGGGCGGCCGCCGAACGAAGGGCCCACCCTTGCACGCCATCGTCGAAGAGACCGTCCAGGCCCGCCTGATCCTCTCCCCGCACCGCTCCGCCCGGCTGCGCGTGGTGCTGTCCTACCTGCCGGAGGACCCGTTCGCGGTCCGGATGGCGTTCCCCGTCGAGTTCTCGCTGGACGACGCCGCGGACGGCCAGGACGCCGAGTCCATCGTCTGGGTGTTCGCCCGCCGGCTGCTCTCCTCCGGCCTGGAGCTGCCGGCCGGCGTCGGCGACGTGCACGTCCGGCCCGCGCCCGGCCGGCGCACCATGGTCGAACTGCGGGCCCCGGAGGGCACCGCCCTGCTCCAGTTCGACAGCGCCGACCTGCGGCGCTTCCTGTGGCGCAGCCGGCTGGTCGTCCCGGAGGGCGAGGAGCACCTGCACCTGGACGCCGACGGCGCGCTCGCCCAACTGCTCGACTGACGGCGCTGACACCCTGGCCACCCTGGCCACCCGGACCCCGCGAACCGCACCGACCGCACCGACCGCACCGACCGCACCGACCGCACCAACCGCGCGGACGGCGTCCGGGAGCGCCCCCACGCCTCCGGGGCCCGCGGGATCAGCCGGACAGCTTGCGCATCAGCCGGACGCCCTGCGCCGCCGTGAGGTGCGGCAGGTACGCCTTGCCGATCGCCCTGGTGATGCCGGGCAGCGCGGCCGGGTCGGGGTAGGCCATGAACATCGGCCGGTACTCCGGCTGGAACTTCGCCTTGAACGCCAGCAGCGAGCGGAAGCCGTACACCGGCTCCATCACCTTGCCCATCCAGTCCAGCATCCGCTGCAGCCCGGTGGGCTCCTCGTCCTGCCGGGCGCGGGCCAGCGGCGCCCCCGACAGCGAGAGGAAGCGGGCGCCCTCGCCCTTGAAGCCGAGCGCGGCCGAGGCGATCAGGAACTCGTTCACGCCGCGGAAGCCGTCCGAGCGCCGGCGCATGAAGTCCAGCGTCCAGCCGACCGGCTCGCCGTCCTCGTACACCGGCATCCAGCTGGTCAGCCCGTGCACCACCCGGTCCTGGTCCACCGCGACCAGCACCCGCACCGCCGGGTCGTCCAGCTCCTCCAGCCCGCCGAGGGTGAAGCCCATCTCGGGCAGGCCCTTCTCGGAGACCCACTCCTCGGAGATCGCCCGGATCTGCTCGCGCAGCGCGAGCGGCGCCTCGTGGTACGCCCACCACTCGGCGGTGATGCCCTGCTTTCCGGCCTTGTTCAGGGCGGTGCGGATGTCCTGCCACTTGCGGCCGGTGAAGGCCAGCTCGGGCAGCGGCACCACGGTGTCCTCGGCGACCTGCACCGAGCGCCAGCCCAGCTGGGCGGTCGCCGCCCGGGTGTCGGCGCAGACGCTGTAGAAGCACGGCGTCCAGCCCCGGGCGTCGCAGTACCGGGCGAAGCCGGCCACCGCCCGGGCCCGGTCCTCCGGGGCGCCGAACGGGTCGCCGGTGGTCAGCGCGACGGTGCCGACCACCCGGTAGGCGACGGCCGCGCGGCCCCCCTCGTCGAACCAGTAGTGGTTGCCGTCCCAGGTGGTGATGAAGGACAGCGTCCCGCCGCCGTGCTCGGCCAGCAGCGCCCGGGCCCGGGCGACCGCGGCCGGGTCGGTGCGCAGCACCGGCCGCCGGAACGCCGTCAGCAGCGCGACCAGCGCGACCGCCCAGAACGCCAGCCCGCAGTACGTCTCCAGGAACAGCGCCACCGGGCCGACCGCTATCGGGTAGTCCGGCAGCAGGTCGTTGTACGCGGGCGGCAGGAACTGGGCCGGCAGCCCGTTCACCAGCCCGCGCAGGCCCGCACCCGGCTCGAACTGCCCGGCCACCACCCGCCCGAGGCCCACGTACGCCGCCGAGGCCACCAGCGCGGCCCCGCCGACCACCGCGGCCAGCCGGCGCACCGCCCGGCCGGACAGCCGCAGCCGGAACCGCTGCCGGGTGGCCAGCAGCAGGACGGTGGTCAGCAGCGGCAGCAGCATCGCCTCGACGAAGTACTGCACGACGTCCCCGCTGACCGGTCCGGCCTCGAAGTACAGCCAGGCCAGCAGCACGGCCCAGAGCAGCTCGGTGGCGACGCTGATCCGCCAGGCGAACCGCAGGCCCCGGCGCAGCCCCTCGGCGAGCACCAGCAGCAGCGCCGGGAACAGCGCGGCCATCAGCCGGCCGGGGGTGTCGAATATCCGCTCGACGGCGTGCGCCCGGGCGCAGTCGTGCGCCGAGACGGCGCAGAAGTCGGCCACCTCCTCCGGGCTGAGCCGGTGCGAGAAGTACAGCTCGGAGAAGGTGTTGAACGGCCCGCTGGCGTTGTCGTACAGCGAGGCGATCAGCGGCCCGCAGGCGGCGGCGACCAGGCAGAGCGCGACCAGCACCCGGGTCTCGGTGTGCGAGGAGCGGTGGCTGCGCAGGTACGGCCGCCCGCGGCTGAGCAGCGCGCCCAGGCCGAGGCCGACCAGCGCCGCGGCGCACCGCTGGACGCTCTGCAGGTGGCCGACGTACAGCGTCATGACCAGCGGGACGAGCAGCACCAGCAGGTGCAGCCGACGGCGCCAGAGAACGGTGAGCCGGTAGCCGAGCACGCCGGCCAGGGCGAACAGCCCGATGGCTGGCCCGACCGCGGTCTGGTCGGCCACCGAGGCGGTCCACTGCTCCCCGGCCGAGGAGCCGATGGCCACCAGCGCGGTGCCCAGCAGGGTGCCGGCCAGCTGCCCGCCGGCCAGCACCGCGAGGGTGCGCAGCCGGCCGAGCCGGCGCTCGGCGCCCGGGCCGACCAGGAGCAGCAGCAGGCTGGTGAAGACGTACGAGCCGATGCCCGAGCACCAGAACAGTGAGGTGACCGGCGTCCACCAGTGGCCCTCACCGAGGGTGCCCTGGCCGACGCCGACGCGGGCGAGCAGCCGGGCGGACGGCCCGCCGGACAGGCTCCCGGTGGCCGCGCCGAGCGCCCAGAGCCCGGCCAGCATCGCCAGGGTCAGCGGCGCCGAGCGCAGTCGGCCGCCGAGCGCCCGGGCGGCCCGGCGGATCCGTTGGGGGCCGGGTTCCGGCGTCCGGGTGACCGGGGCGAGGTCGCTGCCGGGCCCGGCTTCGGCGGCCGGCGGCGGTGCGGTCGGGGCCGCGAGCAGTCGGCTCACCGGATCAGGCCCATCTGCTGGGAGAGCCAGGGCAGGTTCTGCTCCAGGGCCTGCCGGAACACCACCCAGCTGTGCCAGCCGGGGATGGTCTGGAAGCCGACCTTCATCCCGGCCTCCTGGGCGGCGGCGTGGATCTTCTCCTGGCCCGGCCGGAACCACGGGTCGTCGGCGCCGACCACGATCATGCCGGCGGTGTCGGGGAACTTCTTGCGGGCCATCACGTGCACCGGGTCGACGGCGGCGAAGGCCGCCTCGTCACCCCCGAAGGCCTTGGCGACGGTCTCCTGGTGGCTGCCCAAGGTCGGCTCCTCCTGTCCGGAGATGTCCAGGAAGGTCCCGTACACCTCGGGCGCGTTGACGGCCAGTTGCAGCGCGCACGTCCCGCCGAGCGAGAGCCCGCCGATGGCGAGGGCACCGCGGCCGGTGGCGGTCTGCAGGTTGTGGTGGATCCAGTCCGGGATGTCGACGGCCAGGTAAGTCTGCGACTTGGCGATCTGGGAGTCCATGCAGAGCGGGTTGGCGAAGTTTCCGCCGGTCTGGTCGGCGACCAGCACGATCGGCGCGAGGCCCTGGTGCCGGGCGGCGAAGGCGTCCATGGTCTCCCGGACCGCGCCGGAGTTCACCCAGTCCTCGGGACCGCCGGGCTGGCCGGGCAGCAGCACCACGACGGGCAGCAGCGGCCGGGGGTTGGCCCGGTAGGCGGGCGGCAGGTAGACGTACCCGGGGCGCGGCGAGAAGCCGGACTTGGTACCGGGGACGGTCACGGTGGACAGGGTGCCCTTGTCCGGCAGGCCGGGTGGCGCGTGCCAGACCTCGGCGAGCGGGCGGTCGGGCGTGCCCTGCACGGTGGCGGTCGCCCGTCCGGTGGTCAGTTCGTCGGTCTGCGGCGCCAGCATGGCCCGGGCCGTCGGGTACTGGTCGAAGCCCCGGTTGACCTGCGAGGCGGCCATCAGCACCACCAGGACCAGGCCGCCGACCGCGAACAGCCGGCGGCGGACGGTCAGCAGCGGGGCGCGGAAGCAGAGCAGGGCGATGGCGAACAGCGCGACGCCGATCCAGCGCAGCACGAAGTCCGGGGTGCCCTCCGGGAAGGGGTGCCACCAGTCGTCGACGGCGATCTTCACCAGGACGGTCAGCACCCCGCCGAGCAGCAGGGCGCCGAGCATGCGCGGGGCGCGCCAGCGCTCGTGCCGGGAGAACGCCAGCAGGGCCAGCGCACCCCAGCCCGCGGCGAGCACGGCGTACGGGATCGGGCCGTGGGTGAGCGGCCAGTCGATCGGGTTCCAGCGGGTGGCGAGGGTGAGCGTGGTCATGCGGCTTTGCCCGGCGGTGTGGTGTCGGCCAGGAATCCGTAGGCGACGACGTTTCCCTCGTAGCCCTGTTCCTCGCTGTACGCGCCACCGCAGGTGATGACCCGCAGCTGTGCGTCGGCGGCCTGGCGGTAGACCCGGTCGTCCGGGAAGTCCTTTCGGTCGTGCACTTCGATGGCGTACAGCTGGTAGACGGCGGTGGCGCCGTCGGCGCGGGCGATCTCGATCCGGTCGCCGCGGTGGAGCGCCCCCAGGTGGTAGAAGACGGCCGGCCCGGCCTGGTTGTCGACGTGCCCCGCCAGGATGGCGGTGCCGCGCTGGCCGGGGGTGGCCCCGCCGCGGTACCAGCCCGCGAGGTTGCGGTCGGTCGCGGGCGGGGCCTGGAGGTGGCCGTCCGGGTCCAGGCCCAGCTCGGTGACCGGGGCGTCCAGGCGGACGGCCGGGATGCGGATCCGGGTCGGGGCGGACGGGCCGAGCGGGGGGACGACGGAGACCGGGGCGAAGCCGGACAGCGCCTGGCCGGTCGGCGCGGGCGGCAGCACGGGCGAGCCGCCGTCGTGCAGCAGCCAGGCGCCGAGCACCAGCGCGGCGCCGGCCGCGAGGGTGCCCGGCCAGGGGCTCCTGCTCTGCTGGTCGCCCACGGGTGCTCCCTCCTGCCGGCCCGGATCCCATTCCTGAGAGTTTCCTGGGAACTCATTCAATCGGATCGGACCCTACGGCACGTCCCCACGACGGTCGTATCCGCACCCGCCGATCGGCAGGGATTGCGGCTCCGGTCCTGCGCCGGGTACCCGTGTCACCACGGAACGTGATTCCACTGTCGCGCGGGCGACCGCGGCCCTACCACTCGTCGAACAGCATCGACGTTCCGGCCCGCCGGTTCGGTTGCGTCAATCGGGCGATCGATCCCGACCGTCCGCTGCGCCTCTCCGACCGTTCCGGACCGCATGCCATGCTGACCCGGTCACGGGCTCCATCCCCCTCCGGTCGGCCCGGACATCCCCCTCCGGTCGGACCGGACTTCCGCACGCCGCGCGCACCCGGCACCCGAGCCGGCCGCCTGCCGATCGCCTCACGAACGGAGTGACCATGGACGCGCTCTCCCGCCGAACCCTGCTGGCCGCCGGAGCGGCCACCGCCGCGACCCTGGCGACCGGCTGCGGCACCGACCGGGCCGACGGCGGGGAACACGCGGCCGGCGGGCAGAGCGCCACCCCGGCCGGCCCGCCGGACGGGCAGAGCACCACCCCGGCCCCGGTCCCGCAGAAGCCGCAGGCCGTACTGATCGGCGACGGCTCCACCTCGGACACCGGTGCCCAGCCCCACCAGCCCGTCACCGAGCGGCTCCAACCCGGCCAGCGGCCCCCGCAGTTCGTGGTCTTCTCCTGGGACGGCGCCGGCGAACTCGACAACGGCCTGTTCGCCCGCTTCCGCCGGCTGGCCCAGGAGCACAACGCCTCGATGACCTTCTTCCTCAGCGGCCTGTACCTGCTGCCGGAGTCCAAGAAGGACCTGTACCGCCCCCCGCAGCACAAGGTCGGCGCCTCCGAGATCGGCTACCTGAGCGACCAGCACATCCACGACACCCTGGAGAACGTGCACGCCGCCTGGCTGGAGGGCCACGAGATCGGCACCCACTTCAACGGCCACTTCTGCGGCTCCACCGGGGTCAGCGCGTGGTCCCCGGAGGAGTGGGACAGCGAGATCCAGCAGGCGATGGACTTCGTGACGAAGTGGCGCACCAACACCGGCTTCACCGACCTGCCCGCCCTGCCCTTCGACTACCGCAAGGAGCTGATCGGCAGCCGCACCCCCTGCCTGGAGGGCCAGCGCAACCTGCTGCCCACCGCCGTCAAGCGCGGCTGGCGCTACGACAGCAGCGGCAACGGCACCCAGGTGTGGCCGCAGAAGATCCAGGGCGGCGCACTGTGGGACCTCCCGCTGCAGGCCATCCCGTTCCCCGGGCACACCTTCCAGGTGCTGTCGATGGACTACAACATCATGTTCAACCAGTGCGGCTCCAACACCAAGGCCGATCCGGCGCTCTACCCGGGCTTCCAGGCCCAGGCCCGGGACTCCTACCTGATGGGCTTCGACCGCGCCTACAACAGCAACCGGGCGCCGTACATCATCGGCAACCACTTCGAGGAGTGGAACGGCGGCATCTACATGAACGCCGTCGAGGACGTGCTCAAGTCGATCGCGGGCAAGCCGGAGGTCCGGCTGGTCTCCTTCCGCCAACTGGTGGACTGGCTGGACGCCCAGGACCCCGCGGTGCTGCGCAAGCTGCAGGGCCTCGGCCCGGGCCAGTCCCCGGCCGGCGGCTGGGAGAGCTTCCTCGGCACCCCGGCGGCGCCGCCGGTCCCCACCGCCACGGCCACGGCCACGGCCACGGCCACGGCCGGCTGAGCTTCAGCCCTTCGGACGGATCCGGCCGGAGAGCAGCGCCCCCAGCGCCGCCACCGCGGCCATCACCAGCAGGATCACCGCGAAGGCGCCGGGCGAGCCGTCGGCCCCGGCGCCCTCCTGGGCGGCGGCCAACGAGCCGCCGCCCAGCGCCGCGAACAGCACCCCTGCCAGACCGGTCAGCAGCACGTTGCCCAGCGCGTCGCTCATCTGCAGCGCGGCCGAGTTGGCCCCGGCGTCCTCCGGCGCGGAGAGCTTCATCATCAGCACGCTGACGCTCGCGACCGTCAGCCCCATTCCGATGCCGCCGACGCCCCAGGCCACCGACGCCGTCCAGGCCGGCACCGCCGGGACCAGCACCAGCGCGGCGCCCGCGATCGCCACCGCGGTCAGCACGAAGCCGCCCCGGATCATCGCCCCGCGGTAGCGCTCGGCCCCGGGCCGGCCCTGCAGCCAGGAGCCCAGCGCCCAGGTGAGACCGCCGCTGGTCAGGGTGAGCCCGGAGAGGGTCGGCGAAAGGTCCCGCTGGGTGGTCATCATCAACGGGACGAAGGCCTCCGCGCCGAGGAACGCCCCGGCCGCCAGCCCGCGCAGCAGGATCACCGTCGGCAGTCCGCGCCCGGCCCGCAGGGTCCGCTTCGGCAGCAGCCCCAGCACGGCCGGCACCAGCAGCGCCGCCCCGGCGATCCCGGGGAGCAGCCCGACCAGGTCGCGCCGCTGGCCGGCGTACTGCAGCAGGCCGGCGCCGACCGCCGCCATGGCCGCCAGCAGGGTGCGGCGGCGGTCGAACTCGGCACCCCTGAGCACCGGGTGCTCCCGCTCGGAGCGGGCCAGCGCCGGGCCCATCACCGCCAGCGGCAGCAGGATCAGCACCGGCACCGCGAGGAAGACCCAGCGCCAGCCGAGGTGCTGGGTGACCGCCCCGGACACCAGCGGCCCGACGATGGAGGGCAGCACCCAGGCCGAGGAGAAGGCGGCGAACACGGCCGGCCGCAGCCGCTCCGGGTAGGCCCGGCCGACCACCACGTACAGCGCGACGATCACCAGCCCGCCGCCCAGCCCCTGGATCGCCCGCCCGGCCACGAACACCCACATGCCGGGCGCCGTCCCGGCCACCACCAGGCCGGCGCCGAAGACCGCGATGCCGGTGAACAGCGGCTGCAGCGGGCCGCGCCGGTCGCACCACTGACCGGAGACGACCAGGGCGAACAGCGTGGTGGTGAAGTAACCGGAGAAGGCGAAGGCGTACAGCCCGAGGCCGTTCAGCTGCCGGGCCGCGGTCGGCATCGCGGTGTTGACGGCGGTCGCCTCGAAGGCGATCACCAGGACCACCGACACGATCCCGAGCGTCAGGGCGCGGTAGCGGCCGCTCATGACTCCCCCACCGGGGTCGGCTCCGGAGCCGGAGGGTATCGAGGGGGAGTCGACCGAGGTGGGGGAGGCAGTGGTCATACGTAACATCGTAAGAGCCGTCCGCCTCGGTGACTCCTGACCGCGGTCCCTGACCGGATCCGTCGCAGGCCCTAGGACCAGCCGCCCCCCGGGGCGTCAGTGCAGCACCTTGAGCCCCACCACGCCGGAGACGATCAGCAGCAGGCAGCCGATCCGGGCCATGGTCACCGCGTCCCCCAGGACGGCCATGCCGTAGAGCGCGGTGCCGACCGCACCGATGCCGACCCAGACCGCGTAGCCGGTGCCGATCGGGATGGTGCGCATCGCGTACGCCAGCCCGCCCATGCTGAACAGCAGCGCGACGCCGAAGACGAGGCTGGGAACGGGGCGGGAGAAACCCTTGGACGATTCCAGGGCCACTGCCCAGACGGTCTCCAGGAGACCCGAGACGATCAGAACGAGCCAAGCCATGACGGCCGTACCTCCGCAGTCCACAGCGGCCGGATTACCGCTGAACTGCGTCGTCTTGTCGTCACCGGGTACGACGCTCTCGTCCGGGGTGGCGGGAAAACGGCCACCGCCTCCGACGGTAGCACACATTGCCACGCAGAATTTACAGAAGTTCGTTGACCCCATTCCGGCGATCGGCCATCCTGAATTCGCTGGCCGTGTGCCCGAGTGGCTCAGGGAACCGTCTGCAAAGCGGTGTACGCGGGTTCAATTCCCGCCACGGCCTCGAAAGGGGAATTGCCGGTCGACTTCTTGAAGTCGACCGGCAATTCGACATTCCGGCATTCCGCTTTTCCGGCCGGCCCCGCTCAGGCGGTGACGGCGTCCTCCGGCCGGATCGGCAGCCGGCCGACCGGCAGGCCGGTGGCGGCCCGGACGGCGGCGGCGACGGCCGAGGGGGCGACCACCGCGGGCACCGCGCTGACGGCCTTGGCGCCGAAGGTGGCGACCACGTCCCGCTCCTCCAGCAGCGCGGCGATCCGCACCTCCGGGGTGTCCAGCGAGGTGGGCAGCCGGTAGCCGGTGAGCGAGGGGTTGCCCAGCACCCCGCCCTCCGTGCGCAGGTCCTCCAGCAGCGCCAGGCCCACGCCCTGGGCCACGCCCGCCTCGATCCGGTCCTCGATCTGGCGCGGGTTCAGCGCCCGGCCGACGTCCTGGGCGACGGTCATCTCGACCACCCGGACGGCCCCCAGCTCGATGTCCACGTCCACCACCGCGCGCATCGCGCAGAAGGAGATGGAGACGAAGGCGTCGCCCTGCCCGGACTCGTCCAGCGGCTCGGTCGGGTGCGGGCGGCACTGGGCGGTGGCCCAGAGCTCCTTGCCCTCCAGCGCCTCGGCGACCGGCATCCCCAGCACCCCGTCGTAGGAGGTGATCTTGCCGTCGGCGATCTGCAACAGCTCCACCGACATCCCGAAGTTGGCCGCGATCGGCTGCAGCAGCTGGTGGCGGACCATCAGCGCGGCCCGCTCGACCGCCCCGCCGGAGACCCAGGTGTGCCGGCCCCGCGCGGACGGCCCGGCGATGGACTGGTCGCTGTCGGCAGGCGCGATGTAGACCTCGCTGACGCCCAGCACGCTCTGCACGATCTGCCGGGCCAGCGTGGCGAAGCCCTGCCCGGCGTCGACGGCCGCACAGATCACCGTGGCGTGGTCGCCGCTGACCCGCACGGTGGCGGTGGAGACCTCGTCCTCGCCCTCGGCGCCCAGCATGTGCACCATGCCGACGGCGTAGCCGATGCCGCGGCGCACCGCGGCCGGGTCCCCGGCGCCGCCGGGCCCGCCGGGCAGCAGCCACTCGGCGTCCGGGTCGTCCACCGGCAGGGCCGGAAGCGGCTCGGCCGCCACCGCGTCCAGCAGCGCCTTCACCGGCGCGGGGCAGGTGACGGCCTGTCCGGTGGGCAGCGGGTCGCCGGTGGACATCGCGTTGCGGCGGCGGATCTCCACCGGGTCCACGCCCACCCGGGCGGCCAGCTGGTCCAGCTGGGACTCGTACGCGAAGCAGGCCTGCAGCGCGCCCTCGCCGCGCATCCGCCCGGCCGGCGGGTTGTTGGTGCGCACCGCCCAGGCGTCCACGAACACGTTGGGGCAGACGTACGGGCCGACCGAGAAGGCCGTCGCGGCGGCCAGCGCCTCGGCGGAGACGTCCGCGTAGGCGCCGCCGTCCAGCAGGATCTGCGCCTCCACCTTCACCAGGGTGCCCTCGGCGTCGGCGTGGTGGCGGTAGCGCAGCAGCGCCGGGTGGCGCGAGGTGTGGGTGTGGAAGGACTCCTCGCGGGTGAGGGTCATCTTCACCGGGCGGCCGGTGCGCAGCGCCAGCAGCGCCAGGGTGACCTGGAAGGAGATGTCCTCGCGGTCGGTGGTGGCGCCGGGCACGCCGGTGACGACCAGTCGGACCCGGTCGGGCTCCAGGCCCAGGCAGGCGGCGGTGCGGTCGCGGTCGCCGTGCGGGTCGGTGGAGGACAGGTGCAGCTCCACGCCGCCGTCCGGGCGCGGCACGGCCAGCCCGGCCTCGGCCCCGAGCGGGGCCGGGTCCTGCCGGCCGACCTGGTAGAGGCCCTCGACGACGATCTCGCCGACCGCGTCCGGGTCCCCGGTGCGCAGCGGCAGGTGGCGGAACAGGTTGCCGTCCGGGTGCAGCGCCGGCGCGGTGAAGGCCTGCTCGGGGTCGGTGACCGCCTCCAGCGGCTCGTAGTCGACCGCGATCAGACCGACCGCCAGCCGGGCGGTGTCCGGGTGGTCGGCGGCGACCGCGGCGATCGGCTCACCGTGGTGGCGCACCACGCCGGCGGCCAGCACCGGCCGGTCGGCGACGATCGGGCCGGCCGGGGCGCCGTCCGGCAGGCCGTCCGGGCCGGGCGGCAGGTCGGCGGCGGTGACCACGGCGTGCACCCCGGGCAGGGCGAGCGCGGCCGAGGTGTCGATGCCGCGGATCCGGGCGTGCGGGTGCGGCGAGCGCAGCACCGCGCCCCACAGCAGCCCCTCGGCCCACAGGTCGGCCGCGTACGGGTAGATCCCGAGCGCCTTGGGCAGCGCGTCGCTGCGCAGCGGGGAGGTGCCCAGGCCGAAGGGCTCCGGTGCGGCGCCGCCCTCGCCGCCGTCCTGCTGGAGTGCTGCGCCGATGTCGGTAGGCGACGTCATGATGCGTGGTCGTCCTCGGGGAGCCGGATGCCGTGGGCGGGGGTGGCGCCGTAGGGGACGCCGGTGGTCGGCGCCCCGGCCTCGGCCGGGGCGCCGTGCGGGTCCGCGTACGGGGTGCCGTGAGGAGGCGTGCCGTCGTGGACGGCGCCGGGCAGCGGGGTGCCGTGCGCGGGGGTGGGCTCGTAGACCGGGGCGTCGTAGCCGGTGTCGTAGCCGTGGTGCTGCTGGTGGCCGTCCGGGTAGCCCGCCGGCACGTAGGTGCCGTGCGCGGGGGTGGCCTGGTACGGCTGCTCGGGGTAGCCCTGCGGCGGGTAGTACACCTGGTCGCCGGTGGCCTGGGCGGGGTTGCCGGGCTGCATCGCGGTCAGGGCGGAGGTGTCGTACACGCCGGTGTCGTACACGCCGGTGTCGTAGCCGCCGTCGCCGTACGGCTGCTCGGCGGGGGCCGGAGCCGGGGCGGGGGCCCGGACGGCTTCGGCGGCGGCCTCGACGGGCGGCTGGGGGACGTGCTCGATCCAGGCCTCGTCGGAGTAGACCGGCGGCTCGACGGCCGGCTCCGGCTCGACGGCGGGCTGCTGCCCGGCCGGGGAGGCATCGGCGGTCCGGGAAGCCTCGGTGGCCTCCTCGGCGGCGGTCGCGGCGGCCTCCTCCGCCTCCGCGGCCTCCAGCGCGCGGGCGTCCGCGACGGTCTGGACGGCGGCCAGCACGCCGCGGTAGCCGGTGCAGCGGCAGAGGTTGCCGCACAGCGCCTGCCGGGCCTCGACCTCGGTGGGCCGGTGGTTGCGCTGGAGCAGGTCGTGCACGGCCATCGCCATGCCGGGGGTGCAGTAGCCGCACTGCACGGCGCCGGAGGCGGCCAGCGCCTGCTGGACGTCGCTCGCGCCACCGGCCGCGGACAGGCCCTCGACGGTGTTGATCTCGCTGTCGGCGGCCAGCGCGGCGGGCACCAGGCAGCCGGCCACCAGCTGGCCGTCGACCTGCACCGAGCAGGCACCGCACTCGCCCTGCTCGCAGCCGTCCTTGGCGCCGGCCAGGCCGAGCCGCTCGCGCAGCACGTAGAGCAGGCTCTCGCCGATCCAGGCGTCGGTGACGGGCCGTTCGAAACCGTTGACCCGCAGCGTGTAGGAGGCGCACGGGCGCAGCTCCCGGCTGACCTGCGGGGTGGGGCCGAGCGGGTCGGCGTCGAGGGTCTCGATGGGGTCTGTGGTCACTTCAGCGCCCTTCCCAGTGCCCGTCGGGCCAGCACCGATACGGTACGCCGCAGCCGAACGGCGGCCGCGGTCGGCCCCTCGGTCACGGCCTCCCAGGCGCCCTCGGCGCCGTAGTTGTCGGGGACGCAGGCAGCGGCCACGTACTCGCCGAAGGCGGCGCCCGCGGCCGGGTCGATCTCCCGGCTGCCGTCCCAGTCGATGCAGCCGGCCACCCAGGCCTCGGCCTCCAGCGGGCGCAGCGGGACGGGGGCGACGGCCCCGACGGCGCAGCGCACGGCGCGCCGGGCCGGGTCGAGGACGAGCGCGACGGAGGCGGTGGCGCGGGCCGGGCCGCTGCGGCCGGTGGCCTTGAGGAAGACCTGCGGCGCGTGCAGCAGCGGGACGCGCACCCAGGTGAGCAGTTCGCCGGGACGCACCGGGTCGAGGCCGGTGAGCAGGTGACTGACCGGCACCTCGCGGCTGCCGCCGGCCCGGGCGAGGGTGACGCTGGCCTCCAGGGCGGCGAGCACCGGGAGGGTGTCGCCGGCCGGGGCGGCGGTGACGATGTTGCCGCCGAGGGTGCCGACGTTGCGGACCTGCGGCGGGCCGGCGGTTCGGGCGGCGTCGGCGAGGGCGGGGATGAGCGCGGCGAAGTCGGGGCGGTCCATCCGGGCGTGGGTGAGTCCGGCGCCGAGCACGGCGGTGCCGCCGTCCTCGTAGCGCCAGCCGCGCAGTTCGGTGATCCGGCCGAGGCCGATCAGGGCGGCGGGGCGCAGCCGTCCGGCGTTGACGGCTTCCATGAGGTCGGTGGCTCCGGCCACCGGTACCGCGGCCGGGGCGGCGGCCAGCGCGTCGACGGCCTCGTCGAGCGAGGCCGGCAGCATGATCGTCCGGTTCACCTGGGTCCCACCGTGCTCCACTTGCTCATCGATCGTCTGCCGCCCGCGGCCGTGGCCGCACTGTCCGCGTCAGCAGCCCGGCCTGGCCGTAGGGTACGGGCGATCGGGCCGGGTTGGGCAACTCTGGCACACAATGCTCGATGATCATTTCGGGACCGGTGAACGGGACTGCCCGTTTGGGGCGGATACCGGGCGGTATCTGCCCCGGCCCGAACAGGCCCGGGGCAGATGTTCATCTCTTCTTGACGTCAGATGACCGTCCATAAGTTCCCGACGGACACATCAGCACACCGGCGGCACCGCCTCAGCGCACCGGCGGCGGCCCCTCGATCGGCCGCCCCGCCACCCCGGGCCGGCGCTGCCAGGGGTGCGGCCCGTCGACCGGGCGGTACTCGACGCCCAGCGCGTCCAGCACCTCCAGGTGGGCGCGCAGCCGCCGCTCGAAGCCCGGGTAGTCCCGCTCGGCCGGCTGGGCGGGCAGTTCGGACCAGGCGACCTCGGCGAAGGCGACCAGCCGGGGGAAGGCCCGGTAGTCGACGTCCCGGGCGCTGTCCATGAACTCGCTCCACAAGTTGGCCTGGGTGCCGATGACGTGCCGGGCGGCGGCCTCGTCCAGCTGCTCCGGGACGGGCTCGAAGCGGTAGACGTCCTCCAGCGTGCGCACGAAGCCGACCGGGATCGGCTCGTCGGGTCCGTCCGCCTGCCGGTGGTCCAAGTAGACGTGCTGCTCGGGGCACATCACCACGTCGTGCCCGGCCTCGGCGGCCGCGATCCCGCCGCCGAAGCCCCGCCAGGACGAAACCGCCGCGCGCGACCGCCCCCACGCCTCCGGGCACTCAGTACCCGACGCCGACGCTTCTCCCTCCGGCGCTCCCTCCTCCGTCGGTCGCTCGTCGCTCGTCGCTTTCGGCGTCGGCGCGCCCTTCGGCGTGGTGGCAATGGCGAGACCGCCCTCCAGGATCTCGTCCCAGCCGATCAGCCGGCGGCCGCGCTCGGCCAGCCAGCGGTCGAAGTGCCGGATGAGGTGGCTCTGCAGCTCGTCCTCGTTGGCCAGGCCGAGCTCGCGGATCCGGGCCTGGGCGGCGGCGCTGTCCTTCCACTGCTCCTTGGGGCACTCGTCGCCGCCGAGGTGGACGAACTCGGACGGGAACAGCTCCAGGACCTCCTCCAGCACCCCCTCGAAGAACCGCAGGGTCCCCTCGGAGGCGTTGAGCACGTTGTGGCTCACCCCCCAGTCCGTCCAGACGCCGAGCTCGGCGGTGTCCACCACGTCGGTGTTGCCCAGCTCGGGGTAGGCGGCGACGGCGGCCTGGGTGTGGCCGGGCAGGTCGACCTCCGGGACGACGGTGATCCCGCGCGCGGCCGCGTAGGCGACGATCTCGCGCAGGTCGTCCTGGGTGTAGTAGCCGCCGTGCGGCCGGTCGTCCCGGCGCTGCCCGGCCCGGTAGCCGACCATCGAGCGCTCCCGCCAGGCGCCGCGCGCGGTCAGCCGCGGATAGCGCTTGATCTCGATCCGCCAGCCCTGGTCGTCGGTCAGGTGCAGGTGCAGCACGTTGAGCTTGTGCGCGGCCAGCAGGTCGACGAAGCGCAGCACGTCGGACTTGGGCAGGAAGTGCCGGGCGACGTCCAGCAGCACGCCGCGCCAGCCGAACCGGGGCGCGTCGGCGATGTCCGCCCCGGGCAGCACCCAGGCCTCCCGGCGCAGCGGGGAACGGCGGTACGCGTCGGGCCCGAGCAGCTGCCGCAGGGTCTGGGCCGCCCACAGCGCGCCGACCGGGCCGCCCGCCGCGAGCAGGGCGTGGCCGGGGCGCACCGTGATCCGGTACGCCTCGGCGGCCAGGGTGTCGTCCAGGACCAGCTCGATGCCCGCCCCCGGGCGGCCCGGGGCGAGCGGCAGCCCGGTGGCGGCGGACAGCGTGCCGCGCAGCCAGCGCTCGGCGTCGGCCAGCCCGGGCGGCGCGGTCAGCGTGGTGGTGGCGTCGAGCGGGAAGTCCTCGTCCGGGCGCCGGACGGCACTCGAAGGTGCGGGAATGAGGTCCATTCCGACATCCTGCCCAGGCCCGGAACGATTGGCATAGACCACCTCGGAAACGCGGTGCTATGCAAAACGGCGTTCCGAGGACGCCACCGGGCTACTTGTCGCCGTTGTCCCCGTCACCGCCCTGCGGCTTGCCGATGCCGTCGTAGATCTCCTTGCACATCGGGCAGACCGGGTACTTCTTCGGATCGCGACCGGGCACCCACACCTTGCCGCACAGCGCCACGACCGGGGACCCGGAGAGCGCGCTCTCCATGATCTTGTCCTTCTGGACGTAGTGCGCGAAGCGCTCGTGGTCGCCGTCCCCGTGGGACACCTGGGGGACGGGCTCGACCAGGGTGCCGGTGCCGAGGCCGCGCTCGGGCTCAAGAGTGCTCATAGGTGCCAAGTCTATGGGCGCCCCCGGAAACCGGGCCAGTGTCGCGCGGGGACCCCGGGGTCCGCGGGCGGCGGCTCAGTTCATCGTCGGGTCGTCCGGGTAGGTCGCCAGCAGGGCCAGCGGGCCGCGCTGGCGGCGCAGCACCGAGCGCCACAGCCGCTCCGGCTCGGGGCTGGAGACGTCCCCGGGCTCGCAGTCCACCAGGTACCAGGCGCCGCTCTCCAGCTCGCTCTCCAGCTGACCCGGCGACCAGCCGGCGTACCCGGCGAAGATCCGCAGGCTGCCCAGTTCCCCGGCCAGCACCTCGGGCGGCGCCTCCAGGTCCACCAGGCCGATCGCGCCGTGCACCCGCCGCCAGCCGAGCGGCTCGCCGATGCCCGGCTCCCCCGGCGCGACCGCCAGACCGAGCGCCGAGTCCAGCGCCACCGGCCCGCCCTGGAACACCACCGCGGGCTGCCCGACGAGTCTGCCCCAGCCGTCCAGCACACTGCCCACCTCGACCGGTGTGGGCCGGTTGAGCACCACGCCGAGCGCCCCCTCGACGTCGTGGTCGAGGAGCAGCACCACCGCCCGGGCGAAGTTCGGGTCGGTGAGCATGGGCGTCGCGACGAGCAGACGGCCGGTGTGGGACCGGCCTCCGTGCGATTGGGCCGCCGTCATGCCACACATGATCCCGCAGAACGGCACCGGTCGGACACCGCAACACCCGAAACCCCGCCACGCCGGAGGAACACCCGTACGGCCGTACCGGCGGGCGGGAGCGCGGCGGGAGAGAGCACCATCACGGGAGAGGCTCACGGGAACCATCGGCACGCCCACTACCATCTACGGATGGTGGACGCCCCTCTACGGTGCCGACTCGGATTCTCCGGGGGCCCGAACGCGCCCGTACGCCCGTACCACCGGTCCACCTGCGGCTCCGTACCGGAGCCGTTCCCATTCCTCTGGCACCCCGGATTGCGAGAACGATGACCGACGACGTCCTGCTGGTCCACGGCGGAAACCCGCTCGAAGGCGAGATCCGTGTCCGCGGAGCGAAGAACCTGGTCCCCAAGGCCATGGTCGCCGCGCTCCTCGGCCAGGGCCCCAGCAGACTGCGCAACGTCCCGGACATCCGCGACGTCAAGGTGGTCCGCGGCCTGCTGCAGCTGCACGGCGTGACCGTGCGCACCGGCGACGAGGACGGCGAGCTGATCCTCGACCCCTCGCACGTCGAGAGCGCCAACGTCGCCGACATCGACGCCCACGCCGGCTCCTCGCGGATCCCGATCCTGTTCTGCGGCCCGCTGCTGCACCGCCTCGGCCACGCCTTCATCCCGGGCCTGGGCGGCTGCGACATCGGCGGCCGCCCGGTCGACTTCCACTTCGAGGTGCTGCGCCAGTTCGGCGCCACCATCGAGAAGCACCCGCAGGGCACCTACCTGGTCGCCCCGCAGCGGCTGCGCGGCACCAAGATCGAGCTGCCCTACCCCTCGGTCGGCGCGACCGAGCAGGTGCTGCTCACCGCCGTCCTCGCCGAGGGCGTCACCGAGCTGCGCAACGCGGCCATCGAGCCGGAGATCGTCGACCTGATCTGCGTGCTGCAGAAGATGGGCGCGATCATCACCCTGGGCACCGACCGCACCATCCTGATCACAGGTGTGGACGAGCTGAACGGCTACACCCACCGCGCCCTGCCGGACCGCCTGGAGGCCGCTTCCTGGGCCTGCGCGGCGCTCGCCACCAAGGGCGACATCTACGTCCGCGGCGCCCGCCAGCTGGAGATGATGACCTTCCTCAACACCTTCCGGAAGGTCGGTGGCGCCTTCGAGGTGGAGGACGAGGGCATCCGCTTCTGGCACCCGGGTGGCGAGCTCAAGGCGATCGCCCTGGAGACGGACGTCCACCCGGGCTTCCAGACCGACTGGCAGCAGCCGCTGGTGGTCGCGCTGACCCAGGCCACCGGCCTGTCCATCGTCCACGAGACGGTGTACGAGTCGCGGCTGGGCTTCACCGGCGCGCTCAACCAGATGGGCGCGCACATCCAGCTCTACCGCGAGTGCCTGGGCGGGACCCCGTGCCGCTTCGGGGCGCGCAACTTCCTGCACTCCGCGGTCGTCTCCGGCCCGTCCAAGCTGATGGGCGCCGAGCTGGTCATCCCGGACCTGCGCGGCGGCTTCTCGTACCTGATCGCGGCGCTGGCGGCCGAGGGCACCTCGACCGTGCACGGCATCGACCTGATCAACCGCGGCTACGAGAACTTCATGGAGAAGCTGCGGGACCTCGGCGCCCACGTCGAGCTGCCCAGCGAGCAGCTGGTCGACGCGTAACGACCGCGCACACGGCGAGAGGCCGGGCTCCCCGCGGGGAGCCCGGCCTCTCGGGCGTTCAAGGGGTGACTCAGGCGCCCTTGGCGGCTTCCTTCAGCTTGGAGCCGGCGCTCACCTTGGCGCTGTAGCCGGCCGCGATCTGGATCGGCTCGCCGGTCTGCGGGTTGCGGGCGGTGCGGGCAGCGCGGTGGGTGCGCTCGAAGGTCAGGAAACCGGGGATGGTGACCTTCTCGTCGCCCTTGGCGACGACCTCGCCGACGATCTCGGCGAAGGCGGCCAGAACGGCGTCGGCGTCCTTGCGGGTCACCTCGGCGCGCTCGGACAGCGCGGCCACCAGCTCACTGCGGTTCATGTGTACTCCTGTGGTCTGTTCGCTTGCGGTGTGCGGGGGCCCATCGGTGCTCCCACCGGGGGGCACCCGGATGGGCCGCAGGTCCGCACACTGTGCTCATGCAAGGCAATGCGTGGTCGCAGGCCGGGTCCGTACCCGATGCCGCGCGCCGGAGCCGTCGAAGAGGCCCGCCGCCTGCCTGGGAACGAATCCTGCCCCGACCGGCCCCGAGAAAGCCAATCGGGCCCCAGTCGAGCCACCCGAACATCGCCCGCCCGTTGGAGGTGTGACGCTCCGTCGGCTCCGGCGGACCGGGCGCGGACGGCGGTCGGGACGACACGCCGGAAGACCAGGGGGACGTTCCGTACTTGTCGGACACGCCTGCCCCGTGCAGGGCTACCGTACGCCCTAGGCACGACAAGCCCAAACACGCCCCTCGCCCTTGTGTCGCAAGGGTTCGGGGCGGGCGCGGGCGGGTATGGCCGCTAATCGGACATTTGACCGATCGGTGACCCGCCGTCGGAAAGGACCGGCGCGGGCCCGTCGGCGGCCCTCAGAGCCTGATGGTCGGGAAGGCCGCGGTGTCGAGCGTGCCGACGATGCCGGGGGTCGGACGGGCCGGAGCGGCCTCCTGGGCATCGGCCAGGGCCGCCTCGCGCACCGCGGAGGCGACGGTCTTGGCGACGTCCTTGTGGAAGACGCTCGGGATGATGTAGTTGGCGTTCAGCTCGTCGTCGCCGACGGTGGTGGCCAGCGCGCGGGCGGCGGCGATCATCATCTCGGTGTTGACCGTGCGGCTCTGGGCGTCCAGCAGGCCGCGGAAGACACCTGGGAAGACCAGCACGTTGTTGATCTGGTTCGGGAAGTCGCTGCGGCCGGTGGCGACCACCGCGGCGGTCTGCCGGGCCACCGCCGGGTCGACCTCCGGGTCCGGGTTGGCCAGCGCGAAGACGATCGCCTGGTCCGCCATGGTGGCCAGGTCGTCGCCGTCCAGGACGTTCGGGGCCGAGACGCCGATGAAGACGTCCGCGCCCGCCACGGCCTCCTTGAGGCTGCCGGTGCGGCCCGAGCGGTTGGTGTGCTCGGCGATCCAGCGCAGGCTGTCGTTGAGGTCCTCGCGGCCCAGGTGGACCACGCCGTGCACGTCGGCTACGGTGGCGTGCTCGACACCGGCGGCCAGCAGCAGCTTGAGGATCGCGGTGCCGGCGGCGCCGGCGCCCGACATCACCACGCGGATGTCGCCGATCTCCTTGCCGACCACCTTCAGCGCGTTGGTGAGGGCGGCCAGCACCACGATCGCGGTGCCGTGCTGGTCGTCGTGGAAGACCGGGATGTCCAGGGCCTCGCGCAGCCGGGCCTCGATCTCGAAGCAGCGCGGCGCGGAGATGTCCTCCAGGTTGATGCCGGCGAAGCCCGGGGCGATCGCCTTGACGATGGCCACGATCTCGTCGGTGTCCTGGGTGTCCAGGCAGATCGGCCAGGCGTCGATCCCGGCGAAGCGCTTGAACAGGGCGGCCTTGCCCTCCATGACGGGCAGCGCGGCGGCCGGGCCGATGTTGCCCAGGCCCAGCACCGCGGAGCCGTCGGTGACCACCGCGACGCTGTTGCGCTTGATGGTCAGGCGGCGGGCGTCCTCGGGGTTCTCGGCGATCGCCATGCAGACCCGGGCCACGCCCGGGGTGTAGATCATGCTCAGGTCGTCACGGTTGCGGATCGGCAGCTTCGAGGACATCTCGATCTTGCCGCCGAGGTGCATCAGGAAGGTGCGGTCCGAGACCTTGCCGATCGACACGCCGTCGATCGCCCGCAGCTTCTCGACGATCTCCTCGCCGTGCGCGACCGAGGAGGCCGCCACGGTCACGTCGATCCGCAGCGCCTCCAGGCCGGAGGCGGTGACGTCGAGACCGGTCACCGATCCGCCGGAGGACTCCACGGCCGTGGTGATCGCGCTGACCGCGTTGCCGCGGGCCGGGACCTCCAGTCGCACCGTGATCGAGTTGGAGACACTGGGCACCGTCGCCATCGACGCTTCCTTCTTCCGTCTGTCCCGCAGGCTCAACATTTTGTTGAAGGCATCGCCTGCGCATGCTAGACCTCGATCGTCGCACCTTCCAAGCGGTTGCCAGAAATAACGTTCATTGAGTGTGCGGATCCGACAACCGGACCGGGTCGCCCACAGTCTCCGGCCGCACACTCCTTGCCTCTCCCAGCCGATGCGTTACATTGGACGGGACACCGGCTCGATCCAAGCCCCCGGGCCCAACCTTCGTCCCTTAGAGGGACCACTTGCCGCGAGGCGAGCATGGCGGGTCGGTGTTTTAAACGTCCGAAGGCCCCTCACCACCGGTGAGGGGCCTTCGTCGTGGGCGGGTCAGCCGTGCAGCAGCGCGGGCACGCCGGCCGCATCCGGCAGGTCGTCAGGACCGGACAGCACGGTCAGCCGCTGCGTCGCCCGGGTCAGCGCCACGTACAGCACCCGCAGGCCGGCCTCCGACTCGCCGGCGATGCCGGTCGGGTCGGCGACCACCGTCGCGTCGTACTCCAGGCCCTTGGCCTCCAGGCTGCCCAGCACCACCACGCGCCCGTCCAGGCCCTCGGCCCAGCCGGCCGCCTCGGCCCGGCGGTCCATCGGCACCACGATCGCCACGGTGCCGTCCACCTCGCCCAGCAGCCGCTCCAGCTCCACCCGGGCGGCCCGGCCGAAGGCCTCCGGCGCGGGGTCGGTGACGGCCGCGAAGCGCGGCTCCACGCCGACGTGGCGCACCGCGCTCGGCGAGGGCGTGCCCGGGGCGGCCAGGGCCAGCACCTTGGCGGCGACCTCGGCGATCTCGGCCGGGTTGCGGTAGTTGACGGTCAGCGTGAAGCGGCGGCGCGGCTTGCCGGCCAGCACCTCGTCCAGCGCGGCCTGGGCCTCCTGCGGGAACGGCCAGGAGGACTGCGCCGGGTCGCCGACGATGGTCCAGGTGGCCATCCGGGAGCGCCGGCCGATCATCCGCCACTGCATCGGGGTGAGGTCCTGGGCCTCGTCCACGATGACGTGGGCGTACTCCTTGCGCTCCACCGGCTGGCGCTCCCGCTGGCGGGAGTTGCGGTCGGCGAAGGTGGTGACCTCCTCCAGACCGCTCAGCAGGTCCACCGCGTCCACCTCGCGGACCTTCGGGCGGGCCGGCTCGCCGAGCAGCACCTGCAGCTCGTCCACCAGCGCCACGTCGTGCGCCGACAGCGCGCCCTCGCCCTGCGGGGACAGGTGCCGCCAGGAGGCGGCCAGCACCCTGGCCTCGTCCGGGGTGACGGCGCGGCGGGCGATCCGGTTGGTGTGCCGGGTCTGCTTGAGCGTGCCGAGCACCCGGCGCGGGCTCAGCGGCGGCCACCAGGCGTCCAGGAAGTCCAGGAACGACGACTCGTCCGAGACGTAGTCGTCGAAGGACTCCTTCTCCTCCTGGCGCTGCTCCCGGGCGTAGTGGTCGGCCGGCTTGGGCAGGTGCCGGGTGGCCTCCTGCCACAGGGCGTCCAGCAGCAGTCGGCGGGCGCGCGGGCGCAGCAGGTTCAGCGGAGTGCCGCCGGAGCCCACCACGTTGCCGCGGACGGCCCTCAGCCGGCCAGCGTCGAGCTTCAGCACCTCACCTCGGGCGACCACCTTGAGCTCCTGCGGGGCGCCCAGCTCCAGGGCCGCCCGGGCGGCCCGGCGCAGCAGCTGGACCATCCGGGCCGAGCCCTTGATCCGGGCCGCCTCCGGGCTGTCGTAGGTGCCCGCCTCGATGCCGTCCACCAGCGAGCCGACGGCGCGGATCGCGACCTGGCCCTCCTCGCCGAGCGAGGGCAGGACGCCCTCGGTGTAGGAGACCAGCAGCGCGGTGGGCGAGACCACCAGGATGCCCCCGGCGTAGCGGCGGCGGTCCTGGTAGAGCAGGTACGCGGCACGGTGCAGGGCGACGGCGGTCTTGCCGGTGCCGGGGCCGCCGGTGACGAGGGTGGCCCCGGCCGCGGCGGCCCGGATCACCTCGTCCTGCTCCTTCTGGATCGAGGAGACGATGTCCCGCATGGAGTGGCTGCGGGCCCGGCCGAGCGAGGCCATCAGCGCGCCGTCGCCGACCACGGCCAGTTCCTCGCCGCCCAGGGTCGGGGTGAGGTCGGGGCGCAGCAGGTCGTCCTCGACGCCGATCACCTTGCGGCCCTTGGAGCGGATCACCCGGCGGCGGATGACCCGGCCGGGCTCCACCGGGGTGGCACGGTAGAACGGCGCGGCCGCGGGGGCCCGCCAGTCGATCACCAGCGGGCCGTACTCGGCGTCCAGCACGCCCAGCCGGCCGATGTGGAGGGTCTCGGCGACGGCCGGGTCGGCCGGGTCGAGCGGGGTGTTCGACGGGATGCCGTGTTCCTCCGGGGCGTCGGCCTGCTGGAGGTCGATCCGGCCGAAGAGGAAGTCCTCGAACTCGTTGTTGAGCCGCTGGAGGTGCGCGCCGGCCCGGTAGACCTGGGCGTCGCGCTCGGCGAGGGCGCCGGGGGTGCCGACCTGGACCCGCTTGGCGGCGTCCTCGAGGATGTACTCGGCCTCGGCGAGCTTCTCCTCCAGCCGGTGGTAGACGGTGTCGAGGTGCTGCTGCTCACCGGCGATCTCGCGCTCGCGGACGGTCTCGTGATCGGTGGCGGGGGTGGTGTCCGTGTTGCTCTGCATGGCCTCGGTGGTTGCGACGGAATCCGGCTCCGGAAAACGAGCGGACGGATGATCCTACGCCGCGACCCCCCGCACGCGCTGCTCCGGAACGTACAAAATCGAAGGCCGCCCTCCGCATCAGCGGTGGACGGCCTTCGGTGTGAACATGGGGTGGTGGAGATGCCGGGAATCGAACCCGGGTCCAGTGGAGTTAATTCAGGGCTTCTCCGAGCGCAGTCCGCTGTGCTTTTCTCGGCCCTGGCGGTCACACGGACAAGCCGCCAACAGGCCCAGCTGCTGTTTGATTTCCCATCCACCCCCGCAGCCCGGGCGGACGGTTGAGTTCCCTAGATTATGCCAGGGTCCGGGTCGGGAACTCCCCGGTCTGACACCCAAGCGCTATCGGTGCTTATTAGGCAGCGAGAGCGAACTGCTGGGAATCGCGCTTAGAGTTGGCGATTATTTTTTTGCGACACGTGGTTAACGAGATCATTGCCGCGTTCCTCGGCTCGCTTCCCCTGTTTCAACATCCCCTGTCGAAACCGATCATCCCCATGTTTTTTTGAGAAACAGCTCGGACGATGACCGTCCGTGTTGCTTGCACCATAGTACGCGAGGCGACGGGCGAGGGTCCAGCGGATTAACGCTGGCGCCGCCTGGCCGCCGCCACCGCGCGGGCCGTCTCGCGGGTGTCCTGCTTCTCCCGCAGCGTCTGGCGCTTGTCGTACAGCTTCTTGCCGACGGCCAGTGCGAGTTCGAGCTTGACCCGGCCGTCCTTGAAGTACAGGGACAGCGGGACCAGGGTGTGGCCCGCGTCGCGGACCGTGGTCTCGATCTTGCGGATCTCCAGCCGGTGCAGCAGCAGCTTGCGCTTGCGCCGGGCCGCGTGGTTGGTCCACGTCCCCTGGGTGTACTCGGGGATGAAGACGTTGTCGATCCACGCCTCGTGGTTCTGGATGTAGGCGTATCCGTCGACCAGGTTGGCCCGCCCCTCCCGCAGTGACTTGACCTCGGTGCCGGTGAGTACGAGGCCGCACTCGTAGGTGTCGAGGATCGTGTACTCGTGCCGCGCCTTCTTGTTCTGCGCGATCAGCTTGTGTCCGGTTTCCTTTGCCATAGCGCGGCCATTCTCGCACTTCGAGGCCCGGTCGGGCAGCTGCTTTAGGCGCGGGCGGGCGGGTCAGGACTGGGTGCCGAGGCCGGCGAGCACCCTCAGGGCGAGCGCGTCGGCGTCCTCGCCGGCGCCGGCCGGGACGTCCGGGGTCAGGCCGGTGCCGTCCAGGGAGCGCCCGGCGGGGGTGTAGTAGCGGCCGACGGTCAGCTCCAGCACCGCGCCGTCGGCGAGCCTGCTGGGCTGCTGGACGGTGCCCTTGCCGAAGGTCCGCGAACCCACCACGACGGCGCGGCTGCGGTCCTGGAGGGCCCCGGCGAGCAGTTCGGCGGCGCTCATCGTGCCGCCGTCCACCAGCACCACCAGCGGGGTGCGCCGGTCGCCGCCCGGCGGCGCGGTCAACTCCCGCTTCTCGCCGCGCTCCTGGTACGAGCCGACGGCGCCGCCGTCCAGGAAGCTCCCGGCGGTGCCGACCGCCTCGTCCAGCAACCCGCCGGAGTTGCCGCGCAGATCGAGCACCACGCCGCTGTGCGGGGTGCGCAGCGCGGCGCGCACCTGGTCGGCCACGCCGCTGGTGAAGGCCCGGACGGTGATCCGCAGCACGCCCCGCTCCAGGTGCTCGGCGGTGACCTGCCGGCTGTCCAGCAGCACCCGCCGCAGCCGCAGTTCGCGCACCTCGCCGTCGCCGCGCCGCACGGCCAGGGTGACCTCGGAGCCGGCCCGGCGCTCGTCGCCCTGGCCGCGCAGCCGGGCCACCACCTCGGTGACCGGCAGCCGGTCGGCCTGGTCCCGGTCGATCCGCAGCAGCCGGTCGCCGGGGGCGATCCCGGCCTCGGCGGCGGGCCCGGCCGGGGTGACCTGGGAGACCTCGGTGACGCCGTCCTCGCCCCGGCCGACCGAAAGCCCGACGCCGGGGTAGCGGCCGTCCAGGCCCTGGCTGAACTCGGCGTACTCCTGGGCGCTGTAGTACGCGCCCCAGCGGTCGCCGCCGGCCGCGAGCAGGTGCTCGGCCTGCTGCTCGGACAGCGCGGCGCCGGCCGGGTCCGCCGGCGGCCCGGCGGCGACCGGGGCGTGGTCGGCGGAGGTGCGGCGCGGCGGGCCGCCCGGGTCGCCCCAGGCGCCGGTCGCGGCGCCGACCAGCAGCACGGCGCCGAACACCAGGCCGAGGGCGGCCACCTGACGCGCCCCGCACGGAGTTTGCAGCATGGCACCGGAGTGTAGACACCGCGCCGCGCGCGACGGGCCGGAACGGCGGAGCGCGGAACGGCGACGGCCCCGTACGGCGCAGTGCCGTACGGGGCCGAAGCAGCCTGCGGGGATCAGACCTTGAGGTACTTGCGCAGCGTGAAGAACGCCGCGACACCGGCCATGCCCATACCGACCACGACCAGCAGCGGGATCACCGCCAGCACCGATCCGAGGCCGATGAAGTGGATGAACTGCACCCGGTCGGCCAGCCAGTTCTGGACGAAGAAGTGTCCGCCGATCAGGAGACCGGAGGCCAGCGCCGCACCGAGCAGCGCGGAGAACGCGGCCTCGGCGATGAACGGCATCTGGACGTAGAAGTTCGAGGCACCGACCAGGCGCATGATGCCGGTTTCGCGCCGCCTGCTGTACGCCGACACCCGGACGGTGTTGACGATGAGCAGCAACGCGACGAAGAGCATCAACACCATGATCACGAACGCCGCCGTCTGCAGGCCGTTGAGCAGGCCGAACAGGTTCTCCAGGATCTTCCGCTGGTCCTCGACCGACTTGACGCCGGGCTTGCCCGCGAAGGCGCTCTGGATGACGTCGTACTTGGTCGGGTCGTTGAGCTTCACCCGCCAGGACTGCGGCATGGCGTCAGGGCCCAGGACGGAGATGAGCGGGTTGTCCGGGTTCATGTCCTTCCAGTGCTTGTACGCCTCCGCGGAGCTCTCGTACGTGGAGGTCTGGACCACCGAACTCATCTTGTCCAGCTGGTCCTTGATGTCCTGGACCTGCTGGTCGGTGGCCGCACCCTTGTCGCACTGCGGCGAGTTGCGGGCATCCGCCTTGGTACAGAAGTAGATGCTCACCTCGACCTTGTCGTACCAGTACCCCTTCATGGAGTTCACCTGGTCGCGGACCAGGAGCGAGGAACCGGCGAGGGCGAGGGAGAGCGCGACGCTGACCACGACCGCGATGGTCATGGTCAGGTTGCGTCGGAGACCCACACCGATCTCCGACAGGACGAACTGGGCACGCATGCGGGAAACAACTCCAGGGTCGGTACTGCGCGGTCGGGCGGTCCGGGCCGACGGCCCTACGGGGTCAGCGCTGGTCGGTCAGTGCTGGTATCCGTAGACGCCGCGGGCCTGGTCGCGGACGAGCAGCCCCTTGTCGAGTTCGATGACTCGCTTGCGCATCTGGTCGACGATGGCCTGGTCGTGGGTGGCCATCAGCACCGTGGTGCCGGTGCGGTTGATCCGGTCGAGCAGCTTCATGATGCCGACCGAGTTCTGCGGGTCGAGGTTACCGGTGGGCTCGTCCGCGATGAGCAGCATCGGACGGTTCACGAACGCCCGGGCGATCGCGACGCGCTGCTGCTCACCACCGGACAGCTCGCCCGGCATGCGGTCCTCCTTGCCGCCGAGGCCGACCAGCTCCAGCACCTCGGGCACCACCTTGCCGATGGCGCTCTTGGGCTTGCCGATCACCTCCAGCGCGAAGGCGACGTTCTGCGCGACCGTCTTGTTCGGCAGCAGGCGGAAGTCCTGGAAGACGGTGCCCAGCTGGCGCCGCATGTGCGGAACCTTCCAGTTGGACAGCTTGCCGAGGTCCTTGCCCAGCACGTGCACCGCGCCCGTGGAGGGACGTTCCTCCCGCAGGCACAGGCGCAGGAAGGTGGACTTGCCCGAGCCGGACGAGCCGACCAGGAAGACGAACTCACCCTTCTCGATCTCCAGCGAGACGTTGTCCAGGGCGGGACGGTTCTGCTTGGGATAGGTCTTGGAGACGTTGTCGAATCTGATCACGGCTGCATCACGGAGGCCATCCTAGGCGGCGCCAGTCCTCGGTCGATCCGCCCCGGCGGCCCGACCCGGGAGCGGGCGACGGGAGCGCGGAGGGCCGCTCCCGGTCTGGGACCATACGCGAACCGACGACCGGCTCGCAGGGACAGCCCAGGGCGGACCTCCGAATCTGGGGGAGAATGTCCGGCTGTGCCCCGATAATTGCGAGCCATCTCACAGCCCGGGAGCCGGAAGCGCCAGAACCTGGCAGAGTGGAGGTGGCGACCGTGTCCGGTCGCTCCCCCGTACAGGGCAGACTCCCCCGTACAGGTAGGAAGAGGGAACCAAAGCCCCGTCCGGTGCGTTGGCTGTAGCAGCGAGGAGGAGATCGCATGACGTGCGACCATCTGGTGTGCGCCAACTGCAACGGCCGCGTGAGCGACGGGCGTTGCCCGGTGTGCCGCGCCAACCGGGCCCGGCTGCAGGAGCAGCAGGGGCCGTTCGCCACGCTCTCCCCCGCGATGCTGCTGGCCCTGCTGGCCGGGCTGCTCGCGGTGGCGCTGATCGCGCGGCAGGCGCTGGGCTGAGACCCCGAGGTGCGACGAAGGCCCCCGACCACTGCGGTCGGGGGCCTTCTCGCTGTCTGTCCGGGTGCCTACTCGGCGCGTGCCACTCGGCGACGTGCTTACTCGGCGCTGGTCTCGCGCTGCTTGCGCCAGCGGATGCCGGCCTCGATGAAGCCGTCGATGTCGCCGTCCAGGACGGCCTGCGGGTTGCCCGCCTCGTACGCGGTGCGGACGTCCTTGACCATCTGGTACGGGTGCAGGACGTAGGAGCGCATCTGGTTGCCCCAGGAGCTGCCGCTGTCCTTGAGCGCGTCCATCGCGGCCTTCTCCTCCTGGCGGCGCCGCTCGAGCAGCTTGGCCTGGAGGACGTTCATCGCGGACGCCTTGTTCTGGATCTGCGAGCGCTCGTTCTGGCAGGACACCACGATGCCGGTCGGGAGGTGCGTGATGCGCACCGCCGAGTCGGTGGTGTTGACGCCCTGGCCGCCGGGGCCGGAGGCGCGGTAGACGTCCACCCGCAGCTCGCCCTCGTCGATGTCGACGTGGTCGGACTGCTCGACGACCGGGAGCACCTCGACACCGGCGAACGAGGTCTGCCGGCGGCCCTGGTTGTCGAACGGCGAGATGCGGACCAGGCGGTGGGTGCCCTGCTCGACCGAGAGGGTGCCGTAGGCGTACGGCGCCTTCACGGTGAAGGTCGCCGACTTGATGCCGGCCTCTTCGGCGTACGAGGTGTCGTACACCTCGGTGGGGTACCCGTGCCGCTCGGCCCAGCGCAGGTACATGCGCATCAGCTGCTCGGCGAAGTCGGCGGCGTCCACGCCACCGGCCTCGGCACGGATGTTGATCAGGGCCTCGCGGGCGTCGTACTCGCCGGAGAGGAGGGTGCGGACCTCCAGCTCCTCGACGGCCTTCTGCAGCGAGACGAGCTCGACCTCGGCCTCGGCGCGGGTGTCCGCGTCGTTCTCGGCCTCGGCCAGCTCGAACAGCACGCCCAGGTCGTCGATGCGGCCCCGCAGGCCCTCGACGCGGCGCAGTTCGCCCTGGAGGAAGGAGAGCCGGCTGGTCACCTTCTGCGCGTTCGCGACGTCGTCCCACAGGGTGGGGGCGGCTGCCTCCTCCTCCAGGACCGCGATGTCGGCCCGGATCTTGTCCAGGTCGAGGACGGCCTCGATCGACCCCATGGTCGTATCGAGGTTCTTGAGCTCTTCGGAAGGATCGACGGCTGCCACGCCCCCCAGGGTAATGGTTCCGGGGGTGGTCATGACGACACCCCCGGTTCCCCCGGGGTTACGGCGCCCGCGGGGCGGTCCCGTGCACGGCCGGACGGGGCGGGTGGCCGCCGCCCGGCTCGGTGGCCGCGAAGGCCGTCCAGGCCGCGGCGGCGCCCGCCAGCAGCAGGACGGTGGCCAGCAGGACGGCCAGCAGCCGGCGACGGCGCAGCAGGGCCGCGCGGTCCCGGCGGTGGCCCGGGGCGGTGCGCTGGGCGCGGGACTCGGCGGCGTACGCGGCCAGTTCGTCGGCCGAGGGGCGGCGCAGGCTGGTGTGGGTGTCCCGGGTGGAGTCCGGGGCGACGCCGGGCACCAGGGGGACGGCCGGGCCGCGGCGGCGCTTGTGGACGCCGGGGCCGGCGTCGACCTCCGCGTAGACGGCTTCGCCCGGGGTCAGCTGCTCCTCCGCCGGGGGGCGGCCCTGGGTGGGCACGGCCAGCACCGGCAGGCCGGCCAGCGAGGGCAGCTGCTCGCGCAGCCGGGCGGCCAGCTCGGCGGCGCGCAGCCGGGAGGCGGGGGCCTTGGCCAGGCACTCGGAGATGATCCGCCACAGCCCGTCCGGCAGGCCGGGGATCGTCGGCACCTGCTCGGTGACGTGCCGGCGCAGCACCGCCCCGGTGTGGCCGCCGCCGAACGGGGTGGAGCCGGCCAGCAGCTCGTACAGCACGGTGGCGAGGGCGTAGATGTCGACGGCGGCGCGCGGCTCCAGGCCCTCGATGATCTCGGGGGCGAGGTAGTCGGGGGTGCCGATGATCCGGGTGGCCCGGGTGCGGCGCGGGGCGTCGACCAGGCGGGCCACCCCGAAGTCGGTGAGCTTGGCGCGCGGGGCGCCGCCGGGGCCGGGGGCGGCGGCGAGGTCGAGCAGCACGTTCTCCGGCTTGACGTCGCGGTGGACGATCCCGGCGGCGTGCGCGGCCGCGAGGCCGTCGGCGACGTCGGCGATGACCGAGGCGGCGATCTGCGGCGGGAGGGCGCCGTCCCGCTCCAGCCGGGAGCGCAGGTCGGTGCCCTGGACCAGTTCCATCACCAGGGCGAGGTCGCTGCCGTCCACGACCATGTCGCGCACGCCGACCACCCGGGGGTGGTCGAGGCTGGTCAGCGCGGTGCGCTCCTGGACGAAGCGGCCGACCAGCACCTGGTCGGCGGCGAGGTCCTCGCGCAGCAGCTTGACCGCCACCGGGCCGTCGGGCCCCTCACCGAGCCAGACCGTCCCGGCCGAACCCCGGCCGATGACCTGGTGGACGGTGTACCGGCTGCCGATCTTGCGTGCCAATGCTGCTCCGTGGGCGGCGCGGGAGCGCTCCGGGGGTCCGGGCGCGCTCGGTGGGGCGGGACAACAGCGACCAACCTACGCGCCCGGACGCCCCGCGCGGGCCGCCTGGGGGCCGTGGAGCGGGACTCGGGGCGATAAATCTCGCGGATTGTCGACAAAGCGTCAATCCTGGCTTCCGGGACCGGTCCGGACGCCCGGTCAGCCGCCGGGGCGGCCCGCCCGCGCCTCCCCGCCGCCCGGCGCAGCGCTACGAGCCGGAACTGCCGAAGACGCTGCTCACCCAGGAGCGCGCGCTGTCGTACCAGCTCACGACGTTGTCCCAGTAGTGCGGCAGCGGCGTGAAGTTCCACAGCGCCAGCGCGGCCACCGCCAGCACCAGCAGCACCATCAGACAGCCCTTGAGGCAGCCCAGCCCCGGGATGTACATCCGGTTGCGGCTGCGCGGACGGCGCTCGCGCGGCGGCGCGCTCTCCCGGCGGGACGGCTCGCGCGGCTCCTCCCGGGGCGGCCGGGGCTCCCGGTACTGCGGCGCGGGCGGCTCGGCCCGGCGCGGCACCGGGGTGGGCGGGGGCGGCGGCGGGTAGCCGCCCTGCGACTGGCCGTACCCGCCCGGGGCCTGCCGGTAGCCGCCGGGCGGCTGCGGGCGGTCGCCGCCCCGGCCGCCCTGGGGCGCCTGGTTCCGCTGATTGGCCTGATTGGCCTGGTAGGGCGGAGGGGCGACCGGCGGGCGCTGCGCGTAGCCGGGCGGCGGCCCCGGCCGGCGCGGGTCCGGCTGGTAGCCGGCCGGCGGCTGCGGCCGGTGGCCCTGGCCGGCAGGCCCGCCCGGCCCGCCCGGGCCGGCCTGGTAGGGCGCCGGGGCGACCTGCGGGTCCTCGAAGTCCTCCGGCCCGAAGTAGCCGACCTGGGTCTGCTGGTTGCGGTCGCGCGCCGCCCGCAGCTGGGTCTGCCACGGGTGCGGCGTCTCCTCCTGCGGCCCCGGCGGCCCGGCGGGCGGGGGCGGCGGCACGGCGGTGGGCGGCATCACCTGGGTGCGGTCCTGGCCGCCGTACGGGGGCGCGGGCGGCGGCTGGGTGCCCATCACCCGGGTCGACGCGGCCGGGTCGTACTGGGGGCCGCCCGGGGCCGGCGGCAGCACCTGGGTGCGGTCCTCGGTGCCGTACGGGCCGCCTGGCGCGACCGGCACGCTGCCGGGGACGGCGGTCGGCTGCGGGTCCGGCAGCAGCAGGGTGCCGACCGCGAGCGCCTCGTCCACCGCCGCCGGGGAGGCGTGCACCCCGACCCCGGCCGCGACCACCCGCAGCGCACGGGCCAGCGCGGTGGCGCTCGGCCGGTGCGCCGGGTCCTTGCGCAGGCAGCGCTCGATCACCGTCCAGAGCGGCTCGGGCATGGTGCTGGGCCGCTGCGGCTCCTGCGCCAGGTGGGCCTGGAGCACGGCCAGGGCGCTGTCGCCCTGGAACGGCTGGCGGCCGGTGACCAGCTCGTACAGCATGATCCCGGCGCCGTAGACGTCCACCGCGGAGGTCTGCGGGCGGCCCCCGGCGGACTCCGGCGCGACGTACGCGGGGGTGCCGACGAACTCGTGGGTGCGGGTGACGCCCGGGGAGTCGGCCAGCCGGGCGATGCCGAAGTCGGTCAGCATCGGGTGCATCTGCTCGGTGCCCTGCACCACGGTGGAGGCGAGCAGCACGTTGGCCGGCTTGAGGTCGCGGTGGACGATCCCGTCCGCGTGGCTGGCCGCCAGCGCGTCCGCGACCTGGGCCATCAGCAGGGAGCCGGCGATCGGGCTGAACGGGCCGTTGGCACGCAGGTAGCGGGCCAGGTCGGGGCCCTCCACCAGGTCCATCACCAGGGCCAGCAGCTCGCCCTCGACGACCAGGTCGCGGACCCGGACGATGTTCGGGTGGTTCAGCCGCAGCAGCAGCGAGCGCTCACGCAGGAAGCGCATCACGACGTCCGGGTCGGCCGCCAGTTCCTCGCGCAGCACCTTGATCGCCACCTGCTGGCCGGGCTCGCTGCCCGGCACCTGGACGTCCTCGCGGACCAGGCCGCGCCAGACCGTCCCGGTGGCCCCCCGCCCCAGGGTCTCCTCAAGCAGATACTTGCTGCCGACTGGCCGCACCTGTCGCACTCCTCGCCGTGCCGCCCGCGCGGGGCGCTCCCCCGCAGGTGTGCGGTGAGCCTGCCGGGCCCGTGTTCGGGCCACTCTAACGGTGTCCGTACTGGTTTTTGAGGTGCCCGGCAGGCCATCCGAGCGGGGTTGGGGGACATCCCCTAGGGGACTGCCCGGAGGCGCCCGCCGGGGCCCGCCGCCGGTCCGCCACCGGTCCGCCACCGGTCCGCCGGGGCGGCGGTTGACCTGACCCACCGTCGCCTCCACCATGGCGATGATCGCAAGATCGTCAAATCCGGTACCGGGCGCGGACTGTCCACGCCGGATGGCAGGATGGACACTCGCCACTCGTGTGGCCCAACGGGTCGCCGAGACCGCCCCGCGCGTCCGCGACGACACCGGGCAGCGGTACCAGGCATCACACCAGCAGAAGGGACCCGCGGGCGAGATGCAGATCCGGCTGACCGTCCTCCGACCGCGCAGCGGCCCGACCGCCGCCGGCTCCGCCATCCCCTACGTGGACGTGCTGGTCACCGCGCCCGTCGGCACCGCGCTCGGCGCCATCGCGGGCGCGCTCGCGGGCGCCGTCGGCGTGCGCGGACCGCGGGCCGCCACCCACGTGCACCTGTACGCCGGGGCGCACCGGGTGGACGAGCACACCCTGCTCGGCCATCCACCACTGCTCGACGGCGCCGTGCTCAGCCTCAACGAGCCCGACCCGACCGCCGACGACCCCGACGACGCCTCCGCCGCCGCCGAGCTCCGCGTGGTCGGCGGCCCGGACGCCGGCGGCGTGCACCGGCTGCACGGCCGGGAGATCCGGGTCGGCCGCTCCGGCGAGGCCGACGTCCCGCTCGACGACCCGGACGTCTCCCGGCTGCACCTCGCCCTGCACCTCGACGACGACGGACGGATCGCCGTCCGCGACCTCGGCTCCACCAACGGCACCACCCTGGACGGCCGGATCGTCCCGCCGCTGCCCCCCGAGGCCGCCGTCCCGCTGGAGAACGGCGCGCTGCTGCGGATCGGCGAGTCCACCCTCCAGGTCGTCGAACCGGCCGACCAAGCCTCCGTCCGGGCCGCCCTGCCCGACGGCAACGGCCACCTCCAGCTCGCCGCCCCCGGTCCGGCCCGGCCCGCGCCGCCGGTGATCGAACCCCCCGCCGCCCCCGAGCCCGCCCCGGGCCGCGGCCGTGGACTGTTCTCCCTCCTGCCCGGCCGCGCCGCCGAACCCCCCGGCCAGGAGAGCGCCGAACGCCACCACGCCGCCGTACGGCTGCGCCAGGCCGCCGCCCAGCGCGAACGCTGGCCCGACCTCGCCACCGTGCTGCTCAACGCCGTCGCCCCCGGCCCGCGACTGTGGGAGCGCGGCCCCGGCCACCCCGACGCGCTCACCCTGCGCCTGGGCACCGCCGACCGCCCCGGCGGCCCCGGCACCACGCCCGGCACCCTGCTGCCCGCCGTGCCCGTCACCCTCGACCTCCAGACCGCCGGCAGCCTCGGCCTCAGCGGCCCGCGCGAACGCCTGGACGCGCTCACCCGCGCCGTCGTCGCCCAGCTCGCCGCGCTCCACCCGCCGACCGGGCTGAGCCTGGTCGTGGTCGACGCCGACCCGGTCCGCAGCGCCGAGGAGCGGGTCGACACCTGGGCCTGGGCGCTGTGGCTGCCCCACCTGCGCCCCCTCGACGGCCAGGACTGCCGGCTGCTCCTCGGCCTCGACGACGACCAGGCCTCCGCCCGGCTCACCGAACTCACCGCCCGGCTCAGCGGCCCCAGCGGCCTCGGCGGCCACCCCGCCACCGTGGTCGTGGTGGACGGCCGCCCGGCCACCGAGACCGCCCGGCAGGCCCTCGACCTGCTGCTCCGCCAGGGCCCGGCGGTCGGCATCTTCCCGATCTGCCTCGCCGAACAGCCCGAACTGCTCCCTCGCGGCCTCGGCGCCACCGGCCTGATCACCGGCGAGGTCGGCACCCAGCTCTCGCTGGACCGCCCGGTCGCCCGCGGCCGGGAGACCCTGCACGAGGTCTCGCTGGACGCCGTCTCCGACGCATGGGCCGAGCGGCTGGCCCGCGTCCTCGCCCCGCTGCGCGAAGCCGCCCCGGCCTCCCGCGGCCCGCTGCCGGACGCGCTGCGACTGCTCGACCTGCTCCAGCTCGACACCGTCACCCCGGCCAAGCTGTCCGCCCGCTGGGACGCCCACGCGGGCGGCATCGGCGCCGCCACCGGGCTGCTCGGCACCACCCGGGACGAGCTGTGCACCCTCGACCTGGCCGACCCCGAGCTCACCCTGCCCTCCCCCGACCCGGGCGGCCCGCACTTGCTGATCGGCGGCGCCCGCGGCTCCGGCAAGACCGAGCTGCTGCGCACCCTGGTCGCCTCGCTCGCCGTCTCGGAGCGGCCCGAGCGCCTCGCCGTCACCATCATCGAGGGCCGGGCCACCGGCGAGGGCCAGGACGGCCTGGACGGCTGCACCGAACTGCCGCACGTCACCGGCCGGGTCAACGCCGCCGCCGACCCGCGCGCCGCACTCCTCGCGGCCGAGGCGCTGGAGGACGAACTCGCCCTGCGGGAGCGGTTGTTCGACGGGCTGGACTTCGCCTCCTGGCACGCCACCCGGATCTTGGACGGTCACAGCCTGGACGGGCAGGGCGCGAACGCCGTGCCGGTGCCCGCCACGGTGGGTGCCTCCTCCACGCCGGTACCCCGGATCATCCCGCCGCGCAGTGCCGACGGCCCCCGGCCCGCCACCACCCCCTCCGGGCCCGTCCCGGCCCGGCTGATCGTCGTCGTCGACGACTACGACGCCCTGCTCTCCCCCACCTCCCCGGTCGGCCGCCCGCTGGCCCGCGCGCTCGCCGCCGTCGCCCGGCGCGGCGGCCCGCTCGGCATCCACCTCGCGGTCGCCACCGGCCGTCCGGAGGAGAGCGCCGGCACCGAGGTCGACGAGTCCGCCCTGCTGCGGATCGCTCTGCGCACCGACGACCCGGCCGACTCCGACCTGCTGATCCACCTCGGCGACGCGGCCGCCCTCCCCGAGGACACCCCCGGCCGCGGCTACCTGCGCCGCCCGGACGGCGGCGTCACCGCCTTCCAGACCGCCCGGATCAGCGGCCGCATCCCCCGCACCGCCACCCTGCGTCCCACCGTGGTCGCGATAGACCCCCTCCAGCTCGGCGCCCCACCCGCACGCCGCCCGGTCCGCGAACTCGGCAACGGCCCCACCGACCTCGCCCTCCTCGCCAGCGCCCTCCAACGGGCCGCCGCCCGCTGAGCGCTCTGCGGGGGTGCGTCAAGCAGCAGCCCCCCGGCATCTGCCGCCCCTGCGCAGGCCCCGGCGGCACCAGAACGCCCGCGATCGGCACCGGCGGCGCCGCCACACCCGGCGGCGCCGCCCGTGCCCGCGCAGCGCTGCGCGGGCACGGGATGCCTGCCCTAGCGACCGGCCGCTGAGGCGGTCAGGCGCACTTGATGTCGCGGTCGGCCACGGCCATCCCGACGACCGTGCCGCCGTCCACGGTGAACTCCCACTTCCAGCCCTGCTGGCCCTCGACCGGCAGCTCGTACTTGCCGCTCTTGGCCAGCTGGAGGCCCTTGGCGCCGTACGCCTGCTGCAGCGCGTCCACGGTGGAGCCGGCGCCGATGCCCTCGGCGGTCTTCGCCTCGGCCGGGGCGACCAGCTCGCGCAGACCGGCGGCGGCGAAGGAGACCCGGCCGGTGGCCAGGAAGGCCTTGTCCCTGGCCTCGCGGGCCACCCACATGTCCGCGATGGACTGGGTGGCGTCGGCCATCAGCTTGGCGGTGGCGGCCGAGTCCTTGGCCGCGGCGGCCGAGCCGGCGGCGGCAGCGGCGGCGTCCTTGGCGGAAGCGCCGGGCGGCAGCGTGCCGCCCGGGGCAGGAGTCTTGCCCGCGGCCGCGTCGGCCTTGGCGTTGAGGTCCTTGTAGCGGGCCTCGGTGGCCGCCTCGGCGTCCATCCGGGTCTTGTCCGGTGCCGGGCCGCCCTTGTAGACGAAGTCGGTGCAGCCGTCGAGCAGCGAGACCGGCGCCGCCTCCAGCGCGCCGGTGGCCAGCCCGGCGTCCTTCGCCATCCCCGGCTTCAGGCCGCGGTAGCCGGCTGCCGCGAAGGCCTCCGGTCCCTTGGCCGTCGGCGCCGCCGCGGGCGCGGCGGTGGAGTCGCCCTTCGCCGTGTCCTTCTTGTCGTCGTTGCCGCAGGCCGCCGCTCCGGCGACCAGCAGCACCACCGAGACGGCCGCGCCCACTGCGCGGATCGGTCCCCGGTACTTCCCCATGTCGTTCCCCCCAGAAAGATCGTTCGGGAGCACCGTACCGAAGGTGCGCCCACGATCCGAACCGGTTTCCGACCGGGTACGCGGAAGGGCCCGCGTCCGAGGACGCGGGCCCTTCCGAACAGCCGTCCGTCAGCGCATCGAACCGGTGCGCAGCAGGGTGCGGATGACGCGCATCGCGACCGAGAGGCTGGACAGCTCGTAGTTGTCCGAACCCCTTATGTCGTCGAGGGTGGCCTTGGCGCGGTTCAGCAGGGTGGCGTTGAGGTCCGCCCAGGCGTTGTAGCGCTCCTCGGGGGTGGCGCCGTCGGGGCCGCAGGCCAGGATGTCGGCGGTCAGCGCCGCGTGCGCCGCGAAGAGGTCCTCGCGGATCGCGGCCCGGGCCATCGACGACCAGCGGTCGGTGCGGGGCAGGTCGATGATGCGGTCGAGCAGGTGCGAGATCTGCAGCCGGTCGCCCAGGTCGTAGTACAGCTCGGCGACCTCGGCGACGTCCTTGCCGGAGCGGTCCGCGACCTCGGTGATGTCCAGGGTCGGGAAGACCGAGGACAGTCCGGCGATCCGGGTGGCCAGCTCGTCGGGCACGCCGGCCGCGGCGAGCTCGCCCTGGATCGACTCGAACCAGGTGAGGTCCTCGCCGCGCAGCGGCTTGGGCAGCGAGCCCCAGACCTGGCGGATCCGGTCGTGGAAGAACTCGATGGTGCCGGCGATGTCGAGCGGCTGGCGGCGGTTGTTGAGCATCCACCGGGTGGCGCGCTCGACCAGGCGCCGCGAGTGCAGCCGCATCTTGGTCTGGATCCGGGCCGGGACCTTGTTGTCCAGACCCTCGATCTCGGCCCAGATCTCCTCCAGGCCGAAGACGGCCCGCGCGGCGGTGTGCGTCCGGGCGATCTCCTCGTAGGTCGCGCCGGTCTCCTCCTTCAGGCGGAAGGCGAAGGTGCAGCCACCGCGGTTGATCGTGTCGTTGACGATCAGCGTGGTGATGATCTCGCGGCGCAGCGCGTGGTTGTCGATCGCGTCGGCGAACTTCGCCCGCAGCGCGCTCGGGAAGTACTCGTGCAGCGCGGTGCGGAAGTACGGGTCGTCCGGCAGGTCGGTGGCCAGCAGCTCGTCGGCCAGGATGATCTTGGTGTAGGCGAGCAGGACGGACATCTCCGGCTGCGAGAGCCCGCGGCCGTTCTGCTGGCGCTCACGGATCTGGCGCTCGGCGGGCAGGAACTCCAGCCCGCGGTCGAGCCGGCCGGCGCCCTCGAAGCGGTTGATCATCCGCGCGTGGACGTTGACCATGCTGTGCGCCTGGGCGACGGCGTTGGCCAGCACCACGTTCTGCGCGTAGTTGTTGCGCAGCACCAGGTGGCCGACCTCGTCGGTCATCTCGGCGAGCAGCACGTTGCGCTGCTTGACCGTCATGTCGCCCTCGGCGACGACCTGGTTGAGCAGGATCTTGATGTTGACCTCGTGGTCCGAGGTGTCCACACCGGCCGAGTTGTCGATGGCGTCGGTGTTGATCCAGCCGCCGCGGCCCTCGGGGCCGCCGGTGGCCGCGTACTCGATGCGGCCGAGCTGGGTGCAACCGAGGTTGCCGCCCTCGCCGATGACCCGGGCCCGGACCTGCTCGCCGTTGACCCGGATGGCGTCGTTGGCCTTGTCCCCGACCTCGGCGTTGGTCTCGGTGGAGGCCTTGACGTAGGTGCCGATGCCGCCGTTCCAGAACAGGTCGACCGGCGCCTGCAGGATCGCCTTCATCAGCTCGGCCGGGGTCAGGCGGGTCTCCTGGATGCCCAGGGCGGCCCGGACCTGCGCGCTGACCTGGATCGACTTGGCGCTGCGGGGGAAGACCCCGCCGCCGGTCGAGATCAGCGACTTGTCGTAGTCGTCCCAGGAGCTGCGCGGCAGCTCGAACAGCCGGCGGCGCTCGGCGTACGAGACGGCCGCGTCCGGGTTCGGGTCCAGGAAGATGTGGCGGTGGTCGAAGGCCGCGACCAGCCGGATGTGCTCGCTGAGCAGCATGCCGTTGCCGAAGACGTCGCCGGACATGTCGCCGATGCCGATGACGGCGAAGTCCTCGGACTGGGTGTCGACGCCGAGCTCGCGGAAGTTGCGCTTGACCGACTCCCAGGCGCCGCGGGCGGTGATGCCCATGCCCTTGTGGTCGTAGCCGGCCGAGCCGCCGGAGGCGAAGGCGTCGCCCAGCCAGAAGCCGTACGACTCCGCGACGCCGTTGGCGATGTCGGAGAAGGTCGCGGTGCCCTTGTCGGCGGCGACGACCAGGTAGGTGTCGTCCTCGTCGTGGCGCACCACGTCCGCCGGGTGGACGACCTCGCCGGCCACCAGGTTGTCGGTGATGTCGAGCAGCGCCGAGATGAACGTCTTGTACGAGGAGATGCCCTCGGCCAGCCAGGCGTCGCGGTCCACCGACGGGTCCGGCAGCTGCTTGGCGACGAAGCCGCCCTTGGCGCCGACCGGGACGATGACGGTGTTCTTGACCATCTGGGCCTTGACCAGGCCGAGGATCTCGGTGCGGAAGTCCTCGCGCCGGTCGGACCAGCGCAGACCGCCGCGGGCGACCTTGCCGAAGCGCAGGTGCACGCCCTCGACCTGCGGCGAGTAGACCCAGATCTCGAACGCCGGGCGCGGGGCCGGGAGGTCCGGGATGGCCTTCGGGTCGAACTTCATCGACACGTACGAGTGCCACTCGCCGGCGCCGTCGTGCTGGAAGAAGTTGGTCCGCAGGGTGGCCTTGATGAGGTGCAGGAAGGAGCGCAGGATGCGGTCCTCGTCCAGCGAGACGACCTCGTCGAGCGCGCCGGCCAGCTCCTCCAGGATGCCCTCGGTCAGCTCGGCGGCGCCCAGCTGGTGGCTGGGGCTCAGCCGGGCCTCGAACAGGTTGACCAGCAGCCGGGTGGTGTGGGTGTTGTTGCGGAGCGCGTCCTCCATGTAGTCCTGGGAGAACGTGGAGCCCGCCTGGCGCAGGTACTTGGCGTACGCGCGCAGCACCATCGCCTGGCGCCAGTTCAGCCCGGCGGTGAGGACCAGCTCGTTGAAGCCGTCGTTCTCGGCCCTGCCGGTCCAGGTCGCGGCGAAGGTGTCCTGGAAGCGCTCGCGGGCCTCCTCGGTGAGCTCGGTGGCCTCGCGCAGCTTCAGGCCGAAGTCGTACACCCACGCGGTGGTGCCGTCGGAGCGGCGCAGCGCGTACGGGTGCTCGTCCAGCACCTCGACGCCCAGGCGCTGGAGGACGGGCAGGACCTCGCTGAGCGAGATCGGGCCGCCGACCCGGTAGATCTTGAAGCGGCGCTCGTCGTCGCCCGCGCCGACCGGCTGGTAGAGGTTCAGGCGGAAGTCGCCCTCGCCGTGCAGCGACTCGATCTGCTTGATGTCCGAGACGGCGGTGCGCGGCGGGAAGTCGGCGCGGTAGCCGTCGGGGAAGGCGTTGGCGTACTTGTGGCCGAGTTCGGCGGCCTTCTCCTCGCCCAGCTCGGTGTGCAGTTGGTCGTGGAAGCCGTCCATCCAGAACCGGGCGGCCTCGGCCAGCCGGTTCTCGATCCGCTCGATGTCGGAGTCGGTGAGCCGGGGCAGCTCGGTGCCCGGGGCGACCCGGACCACGTAGTGCAGGCGGGTCAGCACCGACTCGGTGGCGTACACCGTGTAGTCGATGGTGGCGCCGTTCAGCTCTTCCCTGAGGATGTCGGTGAGCAGCAGCCGGATGCGCGTGGTGTAGCGGTCGCGCGGCAGGTAGATGAAGGCGGAGAAGTAGCGCCCGTACTCGTCCTGGCGCAGGAAGAGGCGCAGCTTACGGCGCTCCTGCAGGTAGAGCACGCTGGTCGCGATGGAGAGCAGTTCGGAGGCCGCGGTCTGGAAGATCTCGTCCCGCGGGAAGGTCTCCATGATCTGCAGCAGGTCGCGGCCGTCGTGGCTCTCGCTGGAGAAGCCGGAGCCGTCCAGCACCTCCTGGACCTTGCGGCGCACGACCGGGATGCGGGTGACCGACTCGGTGTACGCGGCGGAGGAGAACAGGCCGAGGAAGCGGCGCTCACCGGTCGGCTCGCCGGCGGCGTTGAACTTCTTGACGCCGACGTAGTCCAGGTAGGAGGGGCGGTGCACGGTGGAGCGGCTGTTGGCCTTGGTGAGGACGAGCAGCTTCTTCTCGTGGGCCTTGGCGCGGACCGGGGCGGAGAGCCGGCCGAAGGCCTCGGAGACCGAGTGGTGGCGGTCGTCGTGGCTGTGCGGGTCGGAGCGCAGGATGCCCAGGCCGGTCCCGGCGACGGCCTTGAGGACCTCCTCGCCCTCGTGCTCGACCAGGTCGTACTCGCGGTAGCCGAGGAAGGTGAAGTGGTCGTCGGCGAGCCAGCGCATCAGCTCCCAGGCCTCGCCCACCTCCTGCTCGGCCAGGCCGGCCGGGGGCTCCTCGGCCAGCTCGTCGGCCAGGCGCAGCGCGCTGTCGCGCATCTTGCCCCAGTCCTCGACGACCTCGCGGACGTCGCCGAGCACCCGGCGCAGGTTGGTCTCGATACCGCGCAGGTCGTCGCGGTCGGTCTCGCGGTCGATCTCGATGTGCATCCACGACTCGACGGTCGCGTCGGCGGGCCACTCGGCGCCGGCGGCCTGGCTGCGGGAGCAGGCGTCGACGTCCAGGATCTCCAGCAGCTTGCCGGTGATGTCACGGCGGACGACCAGCTGGGGGTGGATCACGATGTGGATCGCGCGGTCCTGGCGGGACAGCTCGTTGGTGACGGAGTCGACCAGGAAGGGCATGTCGTCGGTGACGACCTCGACCACGGTGTGGCCGCAGGACCAGCCGTTCTCCTCGACCGAGGGGGTGTGGACCCGCACCTCGGCGGTGCCCTGGGGGCGCTTGAGCCCCAGGCGGTAGTGGGAGGCGGCCGCGCCGTACACGTCGACCGGGTCGCGGTCGACCAGGTCCTCGGGCGCGGTGTGCAGGTAGTAGTGGTGCAGGTACGCGGTCAGAGCGCCGTTGCTCAGACCCTCCCCGGGCGCCGCTCCCCCCACCTGGCTGTTCTCAGCGGCTACGGCTGCCTTCTTGAGCAGTTCGGCCTTGGCTGCGTCCAGCTTGGTCTGCATGACTTCTTGGCTCCTGTCGCGCGCCGTTGCGTGACTCGGTGGTGTGTGGGTGTACACCGACGGGTCGCTCGCAATCCTGCCGCACCGTCCGACTGAAAGGGGCTCATGGCACGCATGAAACGCCCTCCCAGCGGGTAGGACGACACGTTCGTCCTGCAAGCCACCCGACGACGCCAGCCAGCCTAACCGGATCAATCGAAGGTGGACAGGGACAGGGAGGCGCAAACCCGCAGGATGTCGGGTCCGTCCTGGACACCATGTCCAAACCGGAGTGCCGTGTTCGCTTTCAGCCCATATGTGGGTAACCGTGCTGGGTCGGCGGGACGAAGGTCTCCTTGATCGCCCGGGCCGAGGTCCAGCGCAGCAGGTTCTGGGCGGCGCCCGCCTTGTCGTTGGTCCCGGAGGCCCGGGAGCCGCCGAAGGGCTGCTGACCGACGACGGCACCGGTGGGCTTGTCGTTGATGTAGAAGTTCCCGGCGGTGAAGCGCAACGCCTCCACCGCCTGGGCGATGGCGTAGCGGTCCTGGGCGATCACCGCGCCGGTCAGTCCGTACGGGGCGCCCGAGTCGACCCGCCTCAGCACGTCGTCCCAGCGGGAGTCCTCGTAGACGTGGACGGCGAGGATCGGGCCGAAGTACTCGGTCCGGAAGATCTCGCCCCGGTGGTCGGAGGAGACCAGCACGGTCGGCCGGACGAACCATCCGATCGCGTCGTCGTACTGGCCGCCGGCCACCAGTTCGACGGTCGGGTCCGCCTTCGCCCGCTCGATCGCGTTGCGGTTCTTCTCGAAGGCGCGCCGGTCGATCAGCGCGCCCATGAAGTTCGACAGGTCGGTGACGTCGCCCACCGTCAGGGCGTCCACCTCGGCCAGGAAGTCGTCCTTGATCTTCAGCCAGAGGCTGCGCGGCAGGTAGGCGCGGGAGAGCGCCGAGCACTTCTGGCCCTGGTACTCGAAGGCACCGCGGATCATCGCGGTCCTCAGGATGTCCGGGTCGGCCGAGCGGTGGGCCAGCAGGAAGTCCTTGCCACCGGTCTCCCCGACGATCCTCGGGTACGTTCGGTAGCCGCCGATGTTCGCACCGATCGTCTGCCAGAGCGACTGGAAGGTCGCGGTCGAGCCGGTGAAGTGCAGCCCGGCGAAGGCCGGGTCGGCGAGCGCCACCGGGGAGACCTGCAGGCCGTCGCCGGTGACCAGGTTGATCACCCCGGGCGGCAGGCCGGCCGCCTCCAGCAGCCGCATCAGGTGGTACGCGGCCAGGGTCTGGGTCGGCGCGGGCTTCCAGACCACCGTGTTGCCCATCAGCGCGGGGGCGGTGGGCAGGTTGCCGGCGATCGCGGTGAAGTTGAACGGGGTGATCGCGTAGACGAAACCTTCCAGCGGGCGGTGGTCGACCCGGTTCCACACCCCCGGGGAGGAGATCGGCTGATCCGCCAGGACCTGCCGGGCGAACCCGACGTTGAACCGCCAGAAGTCGATCAGCTCGCAGGCGGAGTCGATCTCGGCCTGGTGCGCGGACTTGGACTGGCCGAGCATCGTCGCCGCGTTGAGCGTCTCCCGCCACGGCCCGGCCAGCAGGTCGGCGGCGCGCAGGAAGACCGCCGCCCGGTCGTCGAAGGAGAGCGAGCGCCACTGCGGCCCGGCCGCCAGCGCCGCGTCCACCGCCAGCCGGGCGTCCTCCCGGGTGGCGTTGCCGAGCACGCCCAGCTTGGCCGCGTGGTGGTGCGGCTGGACGACGTCGATCCGCTCGCCGCCGCCGAAGCGCTGCTCGCCGCCGATGGTCATCGGCAGCGGGATCTGCTCGGCCGCCAGCTCGTCCAGCCTCCGGACCAGCCGCCCCCGCTCCGGACTGCCGGGCGCGTACCCGCGCACCGGCTCGTTGACCGGGCTCGGCACCTCGGTGACTGCGTCGATGGGCATGGCGGCTCCGTCCTGGCGGCGGCTGGGGGTCGGGCTGGCGAATCGGGCTGCGGGTCGGGCTGGATTCAGGCCGAGGGGGGCGGGCATGACCTCGGGCTGGGGTTCGACACCAGCCTGACCAGGCCCGGGCGGATCCGCCCGTCCAGACACGCCAACGGCGGACGTGGCGCCCGCCACGTCCGCCGTCGCGACGCTCCGGTTCAGTCGCCGGTTCGGTCGCCGGCTCAGCCCGCCAGCCGGCCCGCCAGCTCGACCGCCTCGGCCAGGCTGTCCACCACCGGGACGCCGACCGGCTCCAGCTTCTCCCGGGTGTGCGAGCCGCCGGAGTACAGCACCGCGTGCGCCCCCGCGTGCAGCGCCGCCAGGGCGTCGTCCGCGGCATCGCCGATCAGCACCGTACGAGCCGGGTCGACCCACTCGCCGAGCTCGGCCAGGTGCCGGGTCAGCTGCTCCGCCTTCTGGCCGCCGGAGGGGCCGCTGCGGCCGTCCACCCGCAGGAAGCTGCCGGTCAGGCCGAAGGCGCCGACCAGCGGGACGAGCCTGTCGTGCTCGTACATCGACAGCAGCGACTGGCTGTGCCCGGCCGCGCGCCAGCCCGCCAGCAGCTCGGGCACGCCCTCGGTCAGGCCGCAGGCCGGGCTGAGCTCGCGGTAGCGGTCCTGGAAGGCGTCGTCCAGCCGCAGCCACTCCTCCTGGGAGGGCATCCGGCCGAGCAGCCGCTCGTAGAAGCGGGGGATCGGGATCTCGTACTGCTCCCGGTACTCCTGCATGGTCATCGGGCCGACGCCGATGGTCGCGAACGCGGCGTTGCTCGCGCCGAGGACCGCGTCCATGTCGTGGAAGAGGGTCCCGTTCCAGTCCCAAACGATGTGAGTGCGCACGGGGGCAAACGGTAACCCGAACGGCCGACACGCCGGTAGGACGATCCGCACTCCGGCCGCGCCGGGCCGGGCGCGGCCGGGCGCGGCCTCAGGCCAGCAGCGCGGGGATCTCCTGGGTCGCGTACCAGAGCAGGTCGTGGTCCTCCGCGCCGTCCACCGTGAACTGGGCGTCCTGGTCGCCCGCGTCGGCCGCGGCCACCGCCGCAACCGCCGCCGCGACGTCCTCGACCACCTCGTCGTCGGCCACGTCGGCGTGCACCGACGCGGCCTTCGCCAGCTTCACCGGGCCGGCCAGCACCACCCGGCCGAGCGAGGCCTGGTCCTGGTACTCGTCGCCGGGGAAGGGCCGCACCGCCGTGTCGGCCACGTCCAGCGCCACCACGACCCGCCGGCGCGGGGAGTCCGGGTCGGCCGCCAGCAGCCGCAGCGAGGACTGCGCGGCCCGGTTCAGCGCCGCGTACTCCAGCTCCTCCAGGTCGTCGCTGACGTACCACTCGCGCAGCGCGGGCGTCACGGCGTACGCGGCGGACTGCTCCAGGGCGCCTCCCTCGTGCGCCGCCGCCAGGCCGGTCAGGGTGGTGGGCACGTACACGCGCATCGGTGGCACTCTCCGGTTCGTCCAGCGGGGGTTCGTCCGGCAGGGGTTCGCCCTGCGGGGGTTTCGTCCAGCGGCACAGCATCCAGCGCCCCCAAGAATAAGCTCCGCCGGACCGTCCGTGATCACCTCGGGCCGGGCCCGCTCCCGGCGCCCAGCGCCTCCCGGCTGCTCCGCAGGGCACTCTCCAGCACCTCGCCGCGGCGGGCCGGGTCCATCAGGTTCGGACCGATCACCGCCAGGTCGGCCAGGTTCGGCGCGAGCAGCCGCACCCGGACGCCCTCGGCCCGCAGCAGCGCGGCCTCGCGCAGCAGCTGCCGGGTCACCGCGCGGCGGTAGCGGCTGACCAGCTGGGCCAGCACTCCGCGCGGGCGGTCCCGGTCCCGCCACTCGCGCAGCGCGGCCAGGGTGCCGCGGTCCGCGCGCTGGGCCCGCGGGCCCAGCCGCAGGGCCATCGGGGCGAGCACGTACACCTCGTCCAGGCCGCGGCCGAGCAGCAGGTCGGCGTTGGTGGCCGACCAGCAGCCGCCGTCCACGTACGCCGAGCCGTCCAGGCGCACCGGGGCGAACCAGCCGGGGATCGCGCAGGAGGCCATCACGGCGTCGGCCACCGGGACGGCCGGGGCGTCCGGGTCGCCGAAGACCGCCCGGTGGCCGCTGCGGTAGTCCACTGCGGCCACCCGCAGCGACGCGGCGGCGTGGCTGGGCGCCACCGCGCGGGGGTCCGCCGGTCCCTGGGTCGGCCAACCGCCCGGGCCGTGCAGCCCGCGCACCAGCTCGCCGACCGGGGCCAGCGAGCCGCGGCCGTGCGGCGCCATCGCCGAGACCATGGTCAGCAGCGGGTACTCGCGCGGGTGCCGGACGGCGTCCCGCAGCAGGTCCGGCGAGCCGATCCCGGCCCGCGGGCGGGAGGGCAGCGCGCCGCCCACCGCCGTGTCGTAGTCGAAGGCCACCCCGGCCAGCGGGCCCTCGGTGATCGGCAGCCCGCGCTGGTGGTCGCCCAGCTGCTCGGGGCGCACGCCCCCGGCCAGCAGCGCGGCCAGGACCGCGCCCGCCGAGGTGCCCAGCAGCACGTCCGCCTCGCCCGACGGGTGCCCGGTGGCCTCCTCGACGGCGCACAGCGCGCCGACCGTCCAGGCCGCGCCGAGCATCCCGCCACCGCCCAGCACCAGCCCGCGCCGGAGTGCGCCCCCGGCGCTCGGGCTCGGCGAGGCCCCCGCCCGTGTGGTCGTCCCGGCTGTCGTCATCCCGGCCACCCGTCGTCGTGGGGATCGGGTCAGGCTCCGATGGTGCGCGTGAACGGCTGTGCGGTGCAACGGGAGCCCCGGCCCCGGACCACCCGGTCCGCCGTACCGGGGCGTCCCCTTTCGGGCCGTACGGCCCGTCCCCGCACGTCAACCCGGCGCCGCGGAAGCGCTCGCCGGGCCCGTCGCCGCACTGGCCGACTCACCCGGATAGGTGAACTTCGCGCGGGCCCGAAGGCATCCGAAAACGCGTTGCCGCCCGGTGATCGTCACCGCCAGCCTGGGCCCGTCCGTACCCGCACCACCCTTGCCGGGAGCCACCGTGACCGTCCGTCCCACCGCCCAGCACAGCGCTCACCGCTGCACTCACCGCTGCACTCACCCCAGCGCCGCCCAGCACGGCGCCCCGCTCGGCACCGACCACACCGCCCGTCTCGCCGCCCGCCCGCACCGCCGGGTCCATGCCTCCGGCGGCTGCGAACCGGGCGGGCGCCGGCCGCGCCACCCGCGCGCCGCCTGCGCCCGGGCCGCCGGAACCGTCGGGGCCGTCGGCACACCCGGCACCGCCGCGCCCGACCGGCACGACGCCCGGGCGCTCGCCGCCCGGTTCGCCCACCAGCTGGTCGAGGTACTCACCGGCGCCCGGCCCTCCGGCCAGCTGATGCGGCACACCAGCCTGGACGGCTACGGGCAGCTCGCCTCCCTGGTCCGGGCCGGTGCGCTGCGCCGCGGCGGCCCCGCCGACCGGCCCCGGCTCGGCCCGGTGCACGACCGGTCACCCTCGCCCGACGCCGTCGAGGCCTGTGTACGGGTCGACCTCGGCCGCCGGCACCACATGGTGGCCTTCCGACTGGAGCAGCGCGGCCAGGCCGGCCAGTGGCAGTGCACCGCCGTGGAGGCCCGATGACGGCCGTGGCGCAGGGGACGGCGCAGGGCGCCGCCCCGGTACGGGAGCGGCGCCCTGCGTGGCGTCCTACGGCGGGCTCAGCCCTTGCGGCGACGGCCCTTGGCGGACTTGGCGGCCTTGCGGCGCTCGGCGCGGGTCATCCCGTCACCGTCGTCCTCCGGCGCGAGGTCCTCGAAGTCGCCCTCGATCACGCCGCCGCCGACCTCGTCCGAGGGGGCCGTGTAGTGCAGCCGCTGCGGCTTCGGTGCTTCCAGGCCCTTGGCCTTGATCTCCGGGCGGGCGGCGTCCTTCTCCAGCTTGTCGAGCATCACCTCGGCGTCCGCCACCGGGACCTCCTCGACCTGCTGCTCGACCTGGACCTCCAGGTTGAACAGGTAGGCGACGGACTCCTCCTTGATGCCCTCCATCATCGCGGTGAACATGTCGAAGCCCTCGCGCTGGTACTCGACCAGCGGGTCGCGCTGCGCCATGGCCCGCAGGCCGATGCCCTCCTGGAGGTAGTCCATCTCGTAGAGGTGCTCGCGCCAGCGGCGGTCCAGCACCGAGAGCACCACGCGGCGCTCCAGCTCGCGCAGGATCTCCTCGCCGAGCTGGTCCTCGCGGGCGCCGTACTGCGCCTGGACGTCCTCCTGGACGACCTTGATCAGGAACTCGGGGGTCAGGCCGGCCGGACCGCCGACCTCCTCCTCCAGCTCCGCCAGGTCCAGGGTGATCGGGTAGAGCTGCTTGAAAGCCGTCCAGAGCTTGTCGAGGTCCCAGTCGTCCTCGAAGCCCTCGCCGGTGGCCGCCTTGACGTAGGCCTCGACGGTGTCGTCCATGAAGTGGCCGACCTGCTCCTGCAGGTCCTCGCCCTCCAGCACGCGACGGCGCTCGCCGTAGATGACCTCGCGCTGGCGGTTGAGCACCTCGTCGTACTTCAGGACGTTCTTGCGGATCTCGAAGTTCTGCTGCTCGACCTGGGTCTGCGCGGAGGCGATCGCGCGGGTGACCATCTTGGACTCGATCGGCACGTCCTCGGGCACGTTGGCCATCGAGAGCACGCGCTCGACCATGCCGGCCTTGAACAGGCGCATCAGGTCGTCGCCCAGCGACAGGTAGAAGCGGGACTCGCCCGGGTCGCCCTGACGGCCGGAACGGCCGCGCAGCTGGTTGTCGATCCGGCGGGACTCGTGCCGCTCGGTGCCGAGGACGTAGAGGCCACCGGCCTCCTTGACCTCGTCCTGCTCGGCCTTGACCGAGGCCTTGGCCTTCTCCAACGCGGCCGGGAACGCGGCCTCGTACTCCTCCGGGGTGTCGACGGCGGAGAGCCCGCGCTGGGCCAGCTCGGCCGACGCCAGGTGGTCCGGGTTGCCGCCGAGCATGATGTCGGTGCCACGGCCGGCCATGTTGGTGGCGACGGTGACGGCGCCCTTGCGGCCGGCCTGGGCGACGATCTGCGCCTCGCGCTCGTGGTGCTTGGCGTTCAGCACCTCGTGCGGGATACCGCGCTTGCGCAGCTCCTGCGACAGGTACTCGGACTTCTCGACCGACACGGTGCCGACCAGCACCGGCTGGCCCTTCTCGTGCTTCTCGGCGATGTCCTCGACCACGGCGGCGAACTTGGCCGGCTCCGACTTGTAGATCAGGTCGGGCTGGTCGATGCGCAGCGGCGTCTTGTTGGTCGGGATCGGCACCACGCCGAGCTTGTAGATCTGGTGGAACTCGGCGGCCTCGGTGGTGCCGGTACCGGTCATGCCGGACAGCTTGTCGTACAGCCGGAAGAAGTTCTGCAGGGTGATGGTGGCCAGGGTCTGGTTCTCGTTCTGGACCTCCACCCCCTCCTTGGCCTCGATCGCCTGGTGCATGCCCTCGTTGTAGCGGCGCCCGGCCAGGATGCGGCCGGTGTGCTCGTCGACGATCATGACTTCGCCGTTCATGACGACGTAGTCCTTGTCCTTCTTGTACAGCTCCTTGGCCTTGATGGCGTTGTTCAGGAAGCCGACGAGCGGGGTGTTCACCGACTCGTAGAGGTTGTCGATGCCGAGGTAGTCCTCGACCCGGGTGACACCCTCCTCCAGGACGCCGACGGTGCGCTTCTTCTCGTCGACCTCGTAGTCGCGGTCGATCTTCAGGCGCAGCACCAGCTTGGCGAAGTCGGCGTACCACTTGGTCGCCTGGTCCGCCGGGCCGGAGATGATCAGCGGGGTGCGGGCCTCGTCGATGAGGATCGAGTCGACCTCGTCGACGACCGCGAAGTTGTGCCCGCGCTGGACGAGTTCGTCCTTCGACCAGGCCATGTTGTCGCGCAGGTAGTCGAAGCCGAACTCGTTGTTCGTGCCGTACGTGATGTCCATCGCGTACTGGCGCTTGCGCTCGGCGGGCGTCATGTTGGCCAGGATCACGCCGACTTCGAGGCCGAGGAAGCGGTGCACCCGGCCCATCCACTCCGAGTCGCGCTCGGCGAGGTAGTCGTTGACGGTGATCAGGTGAACGCCCTTGCCGGTCAGCGCGTTCAGGTACGCGGGCAGGGTGCCGACGAGGGTCTTGCCCTCACCGGTGCGCATCTCGGCGACGTACCCGTGGTGCAGCGCCGCGCCGCCCATCAGCTGGACGTCGTAGTGCCGCTGGCCGAGCACGCGCTTGGCGGCCTCACGGACGGTGGCGAACGCCTCGGGGAGGATGTCGTCCAGGGTCTCGCCGTCCGCGAGTCGCTGCTTGTACTCGTCGGTCAGCGCGCGCAGCTCAGCGTCGGTGAGGTTGACGAAGTCCTCTTCGATGGAGTTGACCTGGGCAGCAATCCGCTGCAGCTTGCGAAGGATCTTGCCTTCGCCGGCGCGCAGGATCTTGTCGAAGACGGACACTTGAGCGGGCTCCTTGCCTGTATTGGCACTGGACTACTGCACGGGGGGTCCACCCCACCGCACGGGCCATCGTATGCGAGGAGTCCAACGCGCCGGGAGGTGCGTCAGCACGGTATTCCCGTGTCACCCGCGCGTGCACATGGACCGATAGCACCGCCCACCGGGGCAAAACGGTCGGCGGACCGGGGAGTTGGCCGCATATTCGGATGCCCGCGTTCCCGCTGGGGGCGAATAATCCACCCATGGAAGAACAGCCCGGCGAACCCGCCGTCCTCCCCACCCTCACCACCGACCGCCTGGTCCTGCGAGCCCCGCGGGAGTCGGACGTCGACGCGATCCTCGCCGCCTGCCAGGACGCCGAGATCCAGCGCTGGACGGTCGTCCCGGTCCCGTACCGCCGCGAGGACGCCGAGTTCTTCGTCCGCACCCTGGCCCCCGGCGGGCTGGCCGGCGGCACCGAGTTCATCTGGTGCGTGGTCGAGCGCGGGACGGACCGGCTGGTCGGCACCCAGGCGGTCACCCGCAAGCCGGACGACCCGGCCGCCGCCTCGGTCGGCTGGTGGACGGCGAAGGAGCAGCGCGGCCGCGGCCTCACCGTCGAGGCGGCCCGGGCGGTCGCCCGCTGGGCGCTCACCGACCTCGGCCTGCGCCGCCTCCAGTGGCTCGCCTACGTCGGCAACGAGGGCTCGCGCGCGGTCGCCGAGCGGATCGGCTACCGCCACGAGGGCACGCTGCGCTCGTACGCCGAGCAGCGCGGGGTCTTCCGTGACGCCTGGGTCGCCTCGCTGCTCCCGTCCGACCTGGACTGAGCCCGCACCGGGCCCCGGAGCCGCACCGCGCCCCGGAGCCGTACCGGGCCGGAGCCCGGCACCGGCACAGCTGTCGGTCCCCCCGGCTACGCTCGCCGGCATGACCGCCGCCTCCGCCGCCGACCCCGCCCCCGTCACCGTCCTGAGCGCCGACGACGCCCGCCGGATCGCCCTGCGCGCCCAGGGCCTGCTGGGCACGCCCGACCGCCGGGCCGGAGTCCGTGGGGTGCTGCGGCACCTGGGCGCGGTCCAGCTGGACACCATCTCGGTGCTGGCCCGCTCGCACGAGCTGGTGCCCTACGCCCGGCTCGGCGCGGTCGGCCGCCCGGCGGTCGAGGCGGCCTACTGGGGTGCGGGCACCAGCTTCGAGTACTGGTCGCACGCGGCCTGCGTCCTGCCGGTCGAGGAGTGGCCGCTGTTCGCCTTCCGGCGCCGCCGCTACCGCGACCGCGGGAACCTCTGGAGCCACCAGGTCTCGCCGGAGGCGTACCGGGCGGTGCTCGACAGACTGCGCGCCGAGGGGCCGTTGACCTCCACCGAGTTGGGCGGCGCCAAGCGGACCTCCGAGTGGTGGGACTGGTCCGACGCCAAGATCGCGGTGGAGCGGGCGCTGGCCTTCGGGGACGTGGTCTGCACCGAGCGCCGGAGCTGGAAGCGGGTCTACGCGCTGGCCGAACAGGCCGTCCCCGACGCCCTGTTCGGCCAGGACCGGTCCGACGAGGAGTGCGTGCGCACCCTGGTCGCCCAGGCCGGGGCCGCGCTCGGCGTGGCCACCCGGGCCGACCTGCTGGACTACCACCGGCTGCGCGCCGAGGAGTTGGACGCGGTACTGGCGGACACCGGACTGGTCCCGGTCGAGGTGGCGGGCTGGGGCCCGGGCGGCACCGGGGCGCCGGCCTGGGCCGACCCGGCGGCGCTGGCCACCGCCCCGCGCGGGCGCCACCGCGCCACGCTGCTCTCGCCGTTCGACTCGCTGATCTGGGACCGCGCCCGCACCGAGCGGATCTTCGGGATGACCCACCGGCTGGAGGCCTACACCCCCAAGCACAAGCGGGTGCACGGCTACTTCGCGATGCCGCTGCTGGCCGGCGGCCGGCTGGTCGGCCGGGTCGACCCGGCCCGGGAGGGGCGCACCCTGGTCGCCCGCCAGGTCTCGCTGACCGACGAGCGCGGACGCGACCGCGGGCCGGGCGCCCGGCCGGTCGAGGCGCTGGCCACCGCACTCCGCGAGGCGGCCACCTGGGTCGGCTGCGACGGAGTGCGGATCGAGGCGCTGCACGACGAACGGCTGCGCCCGGCCCTGGAGAAGCTGCTCGCCGCCTAGGCCGTCCGCGGCGAGCGGCGGTCACCCTATCTCGAGGATCTTCTCCCGCATCGCGTACACCACGGCCTCCATCCTGGAGTGCAGTTGCAACTTCTCCAGGATGTTGCGGACGTGGTTCTTCACGGTGTTCTCGCTGATGAACAGCTCCTTGGCGATCTCCCTGTTGTTCATTCCGGTGGCCACCAGCTTCAGCACCTCCAGCTCCCGGTCGGTGAGCCGGGGAGCCGGCACCAGGTCCCGGTCGTCGGAGCGCCGCTGGATCATCGACTTGAACTCGGTGAGCAGCTTGGAGGCCATCGACGGACTGATCTGCGACTGCCCGTCGGCGACCGCCCGGATCGCGGTGGCGACCTCGTCGGTGGAGATCTCCTTGAGGAGGTAGCCGGTGGCCCCCGCCTTGATCGCCTCGTAGAGGTCGGCCTCCTCGTCGCTTATCGTCAGCATGATGATCTTGGTGCTGGGCGCCACGTCCTTGATCGCCGTGCAGGCCTCGATCCCGCTGCGGCGCGGCATCCGGACGTCCATCAGGATGATGTCGGGCAGCAGGTCGGCGGCCTTCAGCACCGCCTCGGCACCGTCCCCGGCCTCCCCGACGACCTTGATGTCCGGCTCCTCCGCCAGGACGATCTCCAGTCCCCGGCGGAACAGGGCGTGGTCGTCCACCACCAGGACGCGGATCGGCTCACCCCGGCGCGGCGCGTACGCGGGTTCCTCCTCCGGCCCCGGTGGCAGCCCGGTGACCGGCCCCGCAGCGGGCCCCAGCCCGAAGTGATCCCCCATCCGCTCCTCCCCCTTCGCGGGTCGACGTGCGCCCAATCATTCCACGCCCCGCCACCGCCGCGGTCACCCTCCGCCGCCGATTCCCCCGCATCGGGTGACGCCCGGACATAACGGGCCCGAGCACCGTTCGAACCCGTCCCACCGGGCGGTGTCCGGTACGGGCGGAACGCCCCGGAACGCCGGTGACCCCGGCGGCCTGCTGCCGCCGGGGTCATCCCTCGATCGTCACTGCCGGGACGGTCAGTCCTCGTCGTCGAACCGGCCGATCGCACCGCCCGCGCCACTGGCCACGCCTGCCGCCATGTCCGGCTGCACGTGGATGACGCCGTAGTGGTAGCCGTGCCGGCGGTAGACGACGCTCGGCAGGCCGCTGTCCTTCTCCACGAACAGGTAGAAGTCGTGGCCGACCAGCTCCATCTCGTAGAGCGCCTGGTCCAGCGCCATGGGGGCGGCCGAGTGCGTCTTCTCCCGGACCACCAGCGGGCCTTCGCCCTCCACTTCCAGGGATCCCATCATGGTCTTGCGGACGGCTCCGTTGGTCTCGCCCTCCGGCGCCGTCGTTGCGGGCAGCGCGGCCAGGGCCGCGGTCGCCTCGGCGACGCTGATGGGGGTGCGGCCGTTCGCGCCGCCCTTGTGCACCCGGCGGCGGTCCGCGGACTTGCGCAGCTGCGCGTCGAGCTTCGCCGAGGCGAGGTCGAGCGCCGCGTATGGGTCGCCGGCCGCGGCTTCGGCCCGGATCACCGGGCCACGGGTACGAAGAGTGATCTCCACGCGGTCCGACCGGTCGGCCTGCCGCGGGTTGTGCTCCTTGGACACCTCGACGTCGAGGCTGATCACCTTGCCGTCGAACTTCTGGACCTTCTCCAGCTTCTCGGCCACGTGCTCGCGGAACCTCTTGGGCACCTCGGTCTTGCGGCCCTTGACGACGATGTCCACGCAGAACTCCGATCCCTCGTGCTGACGCCGATCCGGGTGCTACCGGACCGGACTGAGCTCCAGCTGGACCAGCCCATCCACTGCCGGCCCCCCGCCCCCGCCACCGGCGGGAACGACTGGCCCTCATCTCACTTCCTCCCCATCAGGGACGGTTGAAACCCCCTGGAGCCTTATCGAACACCTCGCGCGGGGTTTTCGCCTCCCCGGGCGGAACGGTGGGTATGACCCGATACTTCGGGCGGTGCTGGGGACGGGCGGTCAAACTGTTGCACCCTGTCTACCCTCCTGAGGGTGAAGTAAGGGTAAATACCTGGACAACGCCCCCCATACGGCGGATCCTTTGCTGACTCTCCGTGCCTGCCGCCGCCAGGAGCAGCCGTGCCGCCGTCCCCCTCCCCCGACCGTCCGCCGTCCCCACGGACACCGTTCGACCACGCACTGGCCGGGCTGCTGGACGTCCTGCTCCCCGCCGACTGCGCGGGCTGCGGGGCCCGGCGCAGCCAGCTCTGCCCGGCCTGTCGGCACGCCCTGGCCACCGCCCGCCCCGGCCCCACCCTGCTGCCCTGGGCGCACGCGGCCACGCCGTACACCGACCCGGTGCGCCAACTGCTGCTCGCCCACAAGGAGCGGGGCGCGCTGCGGCTGGCCGGGCCGCTCGGCGAGGTGCTCGGCCGGGCGGTGCGCTCCGCCCTGGGGCCCCGGGCCGGGGCCGCGCCGCTGCTGCTGGTGCCGATGCCCTCGGCCCGTTCGGCGGTGCGCGCCCGGGGCCACGACCCGACGCTGCGGCTGGCCGGGGCCGCAGCCCGGTCGCTGCGCCGGGCCGGTCTGGACGCCCGGGCCGCGCCGCTGCTGCGGCACGCCCGTCCGGTCGCCGACCAGACCGGGCTGAACGCCGCCGAGCGGCGGCGCAACCTGCACGGCGCGCTCACCGTCCTGCCACGGGCCCGCCGGGGCCTGGCCGGCCGTCAACCGGTGCTGGTGGACGACCTGGTGACCACCGGGGCGAGCCTGGCCGAGGCGGCCCGGGCGCTGGCCGACGCCGGACTGCCGGCCCGGGCCGGCGCCACGGTCGCGGCCACCGAGCTGCGACCGGTGGACTAGCGCGCCGGTCCGGCCTCAGCCCGCGTAGAAGTACGAGCGGGCCTTGTCCACCAACTGGGCCTCCCGCCACTGGTTGTTGACCAGCCGGTAGACGGTGCCCGCCGCCACCGCGAGCACCGGCGAGGGCTGGGCCAGGATGTACCCGCGGGACTCCGCGGTCGAGATGGACTGCGGGGAGGACGGCAGGCCGTTGCCGGTCTGCAGCTGACTGTCCGTGCCCTGCGAGCCGTCGGTGCTGATGTAGTACAACTGCTGGGGGCGGTCGGCCTCCTTGCCGAGCACCAGCAATTGGTCGGTCTCCGCCCAGGACACCGACGCGACGTCGACCAGCGACGGCGCCGCCGGGCGCACCCCGGTGATCCGCACGGTCGGCGCGGACGGCGTGCCGCCGTGCTCCACCAGTCCGAACATCAGCGAACTTCCGTTCACCCCGGGCGACTTGACCACCAGAGCGATCCGGGCGCCGTCCGAGGAGAGCTTCAGCGCCTGCACGCCCTGCACCGGCTGCCCGGTCTGCGCGGTCACCGACACGGTGTACGTCTTGCCGCCGCGCACCATCACCACCCGCGGGGCCTGCGGATTGCGGTCCACCACCCAGAGGTCGCCGCGGCCGTCCCAGCTGGGCGAGGTGAGGCCGTCGTCCTTGGCGCCCGCCTTCGCCGGGGAGCTGAGCACCGGTTCGGGCAGCGTCGCCGTACCGGGCTGCAGCGGCACCGAGTAGAGCTGGTGGCCGTCGTCCGAGATCGCGGCGGCCTGGGAGCCGTCCCGGCTGACCGCGACGGTGCCCAGCTGGGGCGCGCCGTTCGGGTGCGGCTTGCCGAGCACCCCGGGCACCGGGTCGCCGCTGCGCCCCTCGTCGGCCGCCATCAGCACGCCGTTGTCGGCGCGCTGGTAGTACTGCTGCACGGGCAGCCGCCCGGCCAGCGCGCCGGGGCCGACGGCCGGGTCGTCGGTGCGGCTGGCGGTGCAGGAGCCCCGCTGTCCCTTGAGTTCCAGCCGCTCGACCTGCCCCTTGCCCTGGTCGGCGAAGGTGTAGAAGAGCTGGGTCGCCATCCGGCGGCAGGCCACCGCGTCGCCGAGGTCCGCGCCGCCGAGCTGCACGTGGGCGATCCGGCTGTCGTCGATGGTCACCTTGTCGACCGTGGTGCCGCTCGGGAAGGCCGTCCGGGCCACCGGCGAGAGCCAGTTCGACGGCCCGGCGACCAGTGCCTTGGCGGCCGAGGCCAGCGGATCGATCCGGCGCCGCAGGTAGATCGGGTCGGCTATCAGCACTTCCTGACCGCCGCCGCCCGCTGGGGGCGCGGACGGGTCGGGGGCGGTGTAGAAGAAGCGCTCGACCTGCCGGAAACTGTTCCGGAAGTTGGTCTCGTTCATGATCACGCCGGGCGGCAGCTTGGCGATCCGCCACTCACCGTCCTCGCGCGTGAAGGTGAAGTCGAAGGCGTTGTTGTTCTGCCCGGTGACCAGCAGGTACGAATGCCTCTCGTCGACCTTGGCGACCAACTGCCCGGTCACCGTCTCGGAGTACTCGGTGTCCTTGTCGCCGACCACCTGGTCCGACGGGATCTTCGTGGCGGAGAGCACCTGGATGCCCGCGTCCGGGTTCCAGGTCGCGGCGGCGTGCTCGGTGAGGTACTTGCGCGCGGTCTCGTACCCCTCGTCCGCGGTCACCGCGTCCAGGAACCCGGTCAGCAGCTCGCGCGGCTTGGCGCCCTTGCCGGGGGCCACCGGGAACACCCTGGCCTGCAGGTTCTTGTCGGCCGAGCCCTGGGACAGCTCCACCTTGGTGATGCCGCCGGAGTCCGGCATGGCCGCGCAGCCGCTCGCCACCAGGGCGCCGAGCACCGCGCCGGCCACCGCCACGAGCCGCGGCTCAGTCCTGTTGCTCGTCCTTCGCACGCTGCGACCCCTCCAGGTCCGTCCCACCCGTCGCGTCCGGTTCCGCCGTCCGCTGTGCCACCGACGGCCGTCCGGGCGTCGGGTCCACCATGACCTGGGCGCCGGTGGCGCCGTACCCGGCCCCCACGGTCCGGACGTCCGAGGGATCCGAACGCGGTCCCTCGGGCATCCGGCGCAGGCCCAGCCCGGGGCCGATGTTCAGCACCCCGCCGAGCCCGCTGCCCAGCCCGCTGCCCGTCCCCTCCGGCGCCTCGTTCTGCTCCTCGGCGGCGGTCATCGCCGTGGAGCCGGCCGGGGAGATCGCCCGCCGGTACGGCGTGCCGTACGCGCCCAGGCCCCGGTTGTTGCGTGAGTCCTCCGGCTCCAGCCGGAACGGCGCCCGGTTGATCTCGCCGCCGCGGGTGCGCGGCAGGGTGAGCCGGAAGTGCGAACCGCCGCCGGGCTCGCCCCAGGCCTGGAGCCAGCCGCCGTGCAGGTGGGCGTCCTCGACCGCGATGGACAGGCCCAGACCGGTGCCGCCGGTGGTGCGCACCCGGGACGGGTCCGCCCGCCAGAAGCGGTGGAACACCCGGGACGCCTCGCCCGGCTTGAGGCCGATGCCGTAGTCGCGCACGCCGACCGCGACCGCGCCGTCCGCCGAACCCAGCCGGACCACCACGTCGCGGCCCTCGCCGTGCTCCAGCGCGTTGACCACCAGGTTGCGCAGGATGCGCTCGATCCGGCGGGAGTCCACCTCGGCCAGCACCGGCTCGCCGTCGCCGCGGATCACCACGGTGCTGCCCTTGGCGTCGGCCAGCGGGTCGGCGGCCTCCACCACCCGGGCGACGATCTCGCGCAGGTCGACCGGTTCGGCGTCCAGGATCGCGGCGCCGGCGTCGAAGCGGCTGATCTCCAGCAGGTCGGCCAGCAGCGACTCGAAGCGGTCCAGCTGGCCCTGCAGCAGCTCCGCCGAGCGGGCCGCCATCGGGTCGAGGTCCTCGCGGCTGTCGTAGATCAGGTCGGCGGCCATCCGGACGGTGGTCAGCGGGGTGCGCAGTTCGTGCGAGACGTCCGAGACGAAGCGCCGCTGCACCCGGGACAGCTCCTCCAGCTGGCGGATCTGCGCCTGCAGGGCATTGGCCATCCGGTTGTACGACTCCCCGAGGCGGGCGATGTCGTCCGTCCCGGTCACCTTCATCCGCTCTTCCAGGTGCCCGTCGGCGAGCCGCTCGGAGATGCCTGCCGCCATCCGGACCGGCGTGACGACCTGGCGCACCACGACCCAGGCGATGCCGCCCATCAGGATCACCACGAAGACGCCGGCGGTCGCCAGGGTGCCGGTGATCAGGTTGAGGGTGTCGGTCTCCTGGCCGAAGGAGAACACGTAGAACAGCTGGTAGCTGGTGTCGGCCGGGCCGACGAACTGCATGCCGAGGGCCAGTCCGGGCTCGCTCTTGCCGCCCGCCTCGGGCGAGCGGTGGATCCGGGTCGGCTGGTCGAACATCTGCCCGGGCTCTTCGATGAGCTTGGCCCGCAGGGTGTCCGGGACGCTGCTGGGCTGGATGTCGCCCGAGTAGCGGGGCGCGAAGCCGGCGCTGTCCGGGACGACCGCCCCGGTGCCGGGGGCCATCGCGATCACCGAGTAGACCGTCTGCCCGCTCGCGGCCAGGTCGTTGACCTGGCGCAGCAGCCAGGTGCCGGCCTCACCGGTGCTCGGGTCGACGGCGCCGCGCAGGGCCTGGTCCCGGGCCTCGTCGATCTTCTTCTGCTCGACCTGGAAGCCGATCCGGGCCTGCGCCCGGGCCGCGTCGATCTTGGTGTCGAGCAGGCCGTTGCGCACCTGCGCCACCACGACCACGCCCAGCACCAGGACCACCGCGATGGAGGCCAGCAGGGACACCGCGACCACGCGCAGCTGGATCGACCGGCGGTACAGCGCGCTCACCCGGCGCGCGGGCCTCCGCAACTGTCGCTTCATCAGACCGAACACTCCGGACGGGCCGCGACGGCGGCGGGTGGTGGAACTCAGCACGTCCCCGCGCACGGCCCCCGCCCCGTCGGTCGCGGTACCCGACGGGGTGTCCTCAGCCCGGTCCGTCACCTCAGCTGGGTCCGGCCTTGTAGCCGACGCCGCGGACGGTCACCACGATCTCGGGGCGCTCCGGGTCCTTCTCGATCTTGGAGCGCAGACGCTGCACGTGGACGTTGACCAGGCGGGTGTCCGCCGCGTGGCGGTAGCCCCAGACCTGCTCCAGCAGCACCTCCCGGGTGAACACCTGCCAGGGCTTGCGGGCCAGCGCGACCAGCAGGTCGAACTCCAGCGGGGTCAGCGGGATGCTCCGCCCGTCCCGCTTCACCGAGTGGCCGGCCACGTCGATCACCAGGTCGCCGATGGTCAGCTGCTCGGGCGTCGGCTCCTCGGCACGCCGCAGCCGGGCTCGCACCCGGGCCACCAGCTCCTTGGGCTTGAACGGCTTGGTGACATAGTCGTCGGCGCCGGACTCCAGGCCCACCACGACGTCGACCGTGTCGGTCTTCGCGGTCAGCATGACGATCGGCACGCCGGACTCCGCCCGGATCTGCCGGCATACGTCGATGCCGTCCCGGCCGGGCAGCATCAGGTCGAGCAGGACCAGATCGGGCTTGCTCTCCCGGAACGCGGCTAGCGCCTTGTCCCCATCCGCGACGAAAAACGGCTCAAAACCCTCACCACGCAGCACGATGCCGAGCATCTCGGCCAGTGCGGAGTCGTCATCAACGACGAGGACGCGTCCCTTCATGGGTCCATCTTCTCATTACCGGATTGTGACCTGCCGCACAGCAGTGCCAATGCTCCACAACGGCCAACTCGCCCGCCGTCGAATTCCGGCCATACCGGGCGAATAGCCCCCGCCGAAGTGCCTCCGAACCGTCCGGCACCCGCCGTCGAACCCCCCGGCGGCCCCTGTTGCCGATCAGCAACCGGATACCCCTGGGGCGTCTCCGGGCCCCATGGCACGATGGGCGCTGCGCGCGGGCGAAAGATCCGCCCGGAGCCGCGCCCAGTGACGCCCTCCGAGGAGCAGTGATGACCGACACTCCGGGCTGGGCCTCGCCCAGCTCGTCCGAGCCGCCCCGCGACGGCGCCCGGCCCCCGGCCGACGCGCCCGCCGCCGTGCCCGGGCCGTCGGCACCCCCTCAGGCCACCCCCGGCCGGGACGCACAGTACGGACAGCCGAACCGGGGTGCCCAGCCGCCCGGCCGCGGCCCGTACGGCTGGGACGTCCCGCGCAGCCCCCGGCCCGGCGTCATCCCGCTGCGCCCGCTCAGCGTCGGCGAACTGCTCGACGGCGCCGTCACCACCGTCCGCCGGCACTGGCGCACCGCGCTCACCCTCTCGCTCGGCGTCGCCGTGCTCGACCAGGCCGGCGCCTTCGTCGCCGCGCTCCTGGTCAGGGGCCGCACCGGCGCCTCCACCCAGCTGCTCACCGTGCTCGTCAGCATGCCGCTGACACTGGTGCTCGACGCGCTCGCCGTCGCCCTGCTCACCATCGTGGTCAGCCGCGCCGTCCTCGGCCGGTCGGTGACCGCCGGGGACGCCTGGCGCGACGCCCGCCCCCGGCTGCTGCAGCTGCTCGGGCTCACCGTGCTCACCACCCTGATGAGCGCCGGCGTGGTGCTGCTCGGCTTCACCCCGCTGCTCGGCTACAGCGCCGGCGGCGCCGACACCCCCGCCACCGTCTCCCTGCTGTTCCTGGTCGGCCTGCTGACCGTCCCGGTCGCCCTCTGGCTGCTGATCCGCTACAGCCTGGCCGCCCCCGCACTGATGCTGGAGAAGCAGGGCGTGCTGACCGCGCTGTCGCGCTCCCGGCGGCTGGCCCGCGGCTCCTGGTGGCGGATCCTCGGCATCGTCCTGCTGAGCCGGGTGCTGGCCGGGATCGTCGGGGTGACGTTCGCCGTCCCGTTCCGCTTCATCGGCCTGGTACTGGGCTTCGGCTCCCTGGACCGGCTGAGCGACACCGCCCACGAGTCCATCGGCATGATGGTGATGACCGCGATCTCCGGGATCATCTCCTCCGCGCTGTCCACCCCCTTCCTGGCCGCCGTCAGCGTGCTGGTCTACATCGACCAGCGGATCCGCCGCGAGGCCCTGGACATCGAACTCGCCCGCGCCGCCGGACTGGCCGAGCCGGGCGGCCCCGGCTGGAACGACCCGGCCGACCAGACTCCGGCGAGGCGCTGAACCGGATGCCTATCTGGGGGGACAGGCTCCTCGCCGCCGGCGGCGCCCCGGTCACCGTTCCGCGTGACCCGGCCCGTGACGCCGCCCGCGACGAGCTGCTCAACGCCGAGTACCACAAGAACGACCCGGGTGTCCTGGAACGCGTCGTCGACTGGATCTGGGACCACATCGACCGCGCCGTGGGCACCATCTCCGCCGGCGGCACCGACGGCAGCACCGGCCTGGTGCTCTTCCTGATCGTCGCCGTGGTGATCGCCGCCGCCGTCTGGTGGCGCCTCGGCGCGCCCAAGCGCGCCGCCCGCACCGTCGTCGGCGTGTACGGCGCCGAGGGCCCGCGCAGCGCCGCCCGGTACCGCGCCGACGCCGCCGGACACGCCGCCGCGGGGCGCTGGGCCGAAGCCGTCCGCGAGCAGATGCGCGCGCTGGTCCGGGCCCTGGAGGAGCGCACCCTGCTCGACAACCGGCCCGGCCGCACCGCCGACGAGGCCGCCGCCGAAGCCGGCCGGGCCCTGCCCGAGCACGCCGCCGAACTGACCGCCGCGGCCCGCGCCTTCGACGACATCGCGTACGGCGAGCGCACCGCCGACCAGGCCGCCTACCGGCTGCTGCTGGACCTCGACCGGACGCTGGAGCGCACCCGTCCGGTCCACACCCCCGTCACGGCCACCGCCCCGGCCCCGACCCCGACCCCGGGAGGAGCGGCATGACCAGCACCGCCCCGGCTCCCCCCGCCGCCGAACGACCTGCCGAGCCATCTGCCGAGCGACCCGCCGAGCAGGCCACCGACGCCACGCCGACCAGCCTCGCCCCCACCGGGCGCGGCCTGCTCCGCCGGGCCCGCTGGTACCTGCTCTTCCTCGCCGTCCTGCTGGTCGCCGCCATCGGCCTCGCCGTCGTCAACCAGGGCCACCGCTACCCGCCGAACGACCCGCGCTCCTACGACGCCGACGGCTCCCACGCCGTGGTCGCGCTACTCGAACGCCAGGGCGTCAAGGCCGACCTCAACACCGACCCCGCGGCCCCGGCGAACGGCGCCGACACCCTGCTCCTGCCCGAACCCGACCTGCTCAGCCCGGCCCAGCTGCGCGCGGTCGCCGCCGCCCGGCACCAGCGGCTGGTCCTGATCAACCCGGGCCCGGCCGCCCTTCACGAGCTCGCCCCCGGCATCCGCGTCGCCGAGGACGCCAGTGGCGGTCCGTTCGCGGCCGTCCGCAGCATCCGCCCGGGCTGCGAACTGCCCGAGGCCGTCCGGGCCGGCACCGCCTCGATGGGCGGCACGCTCTACACCAGCGGCAGCCGCGGCGACGGCTGCTACTCGCACGGCCACGGCTACCCGCTGGTCAGCACCCCCAGCGGGGGCGGCGACGTCATCGTGCTCGGCAGCGGCCAGTTCCTGGCGAACGGCCACCTCGCCGAGGACGGCAACGCCTCGCTCGCGCTCGGCCTGCTCGGCGCGCAGCCCCGCCTCACCTGGCACCTGCCCGACTACTCCGCGCCGGTCGCCGCCGGTACCCAGCACAAGACCTTCGGCGACTTCATTCCGAAGGGCTGGCACTGGGCGCTCTACCAGCTCGCCGTCGCCGCCGTGCTCGCCGCCCTCTGGCGCGCCCGCCGACTCGGGCCGGTGGTCAGCGAGAACCTGCCCGTGGTGGTCCGCGCCGCCGAGACCACCGAGGGCCGCGCCCGTCTCTACCGGCGGGCCAGGGCCCGCGGCCGCGCCGCCGACGCCCTGCGCCGGGCCGCCGCCCACCGCCTCGCCCCCGCCCTCGGCGTCCCGCTGCAGGCCGGCGCACCCGAGCCGGAGGCACTCTGCGCGGCCGTCGCCGGCCGCCTCCCCGAACGACCCGCCGGGGACGTCCGGGCCCTGCTGTACGGCCCGCCCCCGACCGACGACGCCGCGCTGCTGCGGCTCGCCGACGATCTCGACGCCCTCGAAAGGCAGGTACGGAACCCGTGACCGAACAGGCAACCGCCCAGCTCCGCATCACCCCCGCCACGGCACCCGCTACCCCCGCCACCGACCCGCGCACGGCGCTGACCGCCCTGCGCGCCGAGATCGGCAAGGCCGTGGTCGGCCAGGACGCCGCCGTCACCGGCCTGGTGGTGGCGCTGCTCTGCGGCGGCCACGTGCTGCTGGAGGGCGTCCCCGGCGTCGCCAAGACCCTGCTGGTCCGCACCCTGTCCACGGCGCTCAGCCTGGAGACCAAGCGCATCCAGTTCACCCCCGACCTGATGCCCGGCGACGTCACCGGCTCGCTCGTCTACGACGCCCGCACCGCCGAGTTCTCCTTCCAGCCCGGCCCGATCTTCACCAACCTGCTGCTGGCCGACGAGATCAACCGCACCCCGCCGAAGACCCAGGCCTCCCTGCTGGAGGCCATGGAGGAACGGCAGGTCACCGTCGACGGCGAGCCCCGCGCGCTGCCCGTCCCGTTCCTGGTCGCCGCGACCCAGAACCCGGTCGAGTACGAGGGCACCTACCCGCTGCCCGAGGCCCAGCTGGACCGCTTCCTGCTCAAGCTGATCCTGCCGCTGCCCGACCGCGACCAGGAGTTCCAGGTGCTGTCCCGGCACGCCTCCGGCTTCGACCCCAAGGACCTCGCCGCCGCCGGCGTCCGCCCGGTCGCCGGGCCCGAGCACCTCGCCGCCGCCCGCGAGCAGATCGCCCGGCTGACCGTCTCGCCCGAGGTCCTGGCGTACATCGTCGACCTCTGCCGGGCCACCCGGCAGTCCCCGTCGCTGTCCATCGGCGTCTCCCCTCGCGGCGCCACCGCGCTGCTCGCCGCCTCGCGCGCCTGGGCCTGGCTGGCCGGGCGGGACTACGTCACCCCGGACGACGTCAAGGCCCTCGCCCTGCCCACCCTGCGGCACCGGGTCGCGCTGCGCGCCGAGGCCGAGATGGAGGGCGTCACCGCCGACTCCGTCATCCAGGCCGTCCTCGCCCAGACGCCCGCCCCCCGCTGATCCACCACCGGTAGGCGTACCGGGTCCTCGAATCCACCGGGCTTCCGAAGGAGCGCACCCCGCATGGCCCTCACCGGGCGAACCGCCCTGATCGCCGCGCTCGGCGCGCTCTTCGTGGGCCTGCTGCTGCCCTCCTGGACCGGGATCGGGGCCGTCACCGGCGCGCTGCTGCTCGCCGTCCTGGTCGACCTGGTGCTCGCCGCCCCCGTCCGCAGTCTGCGGATCGTCCGGAGCGGCGACACCACCGTCCGGCTCGGCGACGACGCCTCGGTCGAACTCACCGTCACCAACCCCTCCGGGCGGCCGCTCCGGGCGCTGATCCGGGACGCCTGGGCCCCCTCCGCGTGGCGCCCCGGCACCGCCGAGACCGCCTCCCGGCACACCCTCGCCGTCCCCGGCGGCGAACGGCGCCGGGCCGTCTCCGTCCTCACCCCGGGCCGGCGCGGCGACCACCGCGCCCACCGGGTGACGGTCCGCTCGCTCGGCCCGCTCGGCCTGGCCGGCCGCCAGGGCTCCCACCACGTCCCCTGGACGGTCCGTGCCCTCCCCCCGTTCAACAGCCGCAAGCACCTGCCCTCCCGGCTCGCCCGGCTGCGCGAACTCGACGGCCGCACCTCGGTGTTGACCCGAGGCCAGGGCACCGAGTTCGACTCGCTGCGGGAGTACCTGCCCGGCGACGACGTCCGCTCGATCGACTGGCGCGCCAGCGCCCGCCGCAACACCGTCGCCGTCCGCACCTGGCGCCCCGAACGCGACCGGCACATCCTCGTCGTCCTCGACACCGGCCGCACCTCGGCCGGCCGGGTCGGCGACGCCCCCCGCCTGGACGCCGCCCTCGACGCCGCCCTGCTGATCACCGCCCTCGCCACCCGGGCCGGTGACCGGGTCGACCTGCTAGCCCACGACGCCCGCAAGCGCGCCTCGGTCATCGGCAGTTCGCCCAGCGAGATCCTGCCGGCCTTCACCAACGCCATGGCCCTGCTGGAGCCCGCGCTGCACGAGACCGACATGCGCTCGCTGGTCTCCACCGCGCTCAAGATGGCCCCGCACCGCTCACTGATCGTCCTGCTCACCGGCCTGGACGCGGCGCCCGTCGAGGACGGCCTGCGCCCGCTGCTGCCACTGCTGACCAAGCGCCACGAGGTCGTCCTGGCCTCCGTCGCCGACCCGCACCTGGACGTGCTGGCGGCCGGCCGCGGCACCGTGGAGGCCGTCTACGGGGCCGCCGCCGCCGAGCAGACCCGCGCCGACCGGCGGCAGACCGCCGACCGGCTCACCCGGCACGGCGTCACCGTTCTCGACGCGCCGCCCGCCCAGATCGCCCCGGCCCTGGCGGACGCCTACCTGGCGCTCAAGGCGGCCGGCCGACTCTGAACCGGCCGCCGGGGTCAGCCGCCGGGGTCAGCCGCTGCGGCGGGCGTTGAGCCGGGCATTGAGCCGGGCGGCCTGGCGCGTCAGGTGATCGCGCTCGGCGAGGTTGGACGCCTGGCGGGCCGCCTCGGCGTACAGCCGGGCCGCCGTAGCCAAGTCCCCATCACGCTCGTGGAGGTAGGCCGCGGTGGCGGCGTACCGGGGCAGCGAGCCGTCCAACTCCCCGAGCGCCACCAACCCGGCCCGCGGCCCGTCGGCCTCGCCGACTGCCACCGCGCGGTTGAGTCGCACCACCGGACTGTCCGTCAGCCGCACCAACTCGTCGTACCACTCGACGATCTGCACCCAGTCCGTCTCCCCGGCGGTGGGCGCGTCCGCGTGCAGCGCCGCGATGGCCGCCTGGACCTGGAACTCGCCCAGCCGGTCCCGGGCCAGGGCGGTCTGCAGGATCACGACGCCCTCGGCGATCAGCCCGGTGTCCCAGCGGCCGCGGTCCTGCTCGGCGAGCGGGACCAGACTGCCGTCCGGCGCGGTCCGGCCGGCCCGCCGGGCGTGGTGCAGCAGCATCAGCGCCAGCAGCCCCGCCACCTCCGGGTGGTCGATGGCCGCCGCCAACTGCCGGGTCAGCCGGATCGCCTCGGCGGCGAGGTCGACGTCACCGGAGTAGCCCTCGTTGAAGACCAGGTAGAGGACGCGCAGCACGGTGGCGACATCGCCCGGCTGATCGAACCGGACGGCCGAGACGGTCCGCTTGGCCCGGCTGATCCGCTGCGCCATGGTCGCCTCGGGCACCAGGTAGGCCCGGGCGATCTGCCGGGTGGTCAGCCCGCCCAGCGCCCGCAGGGTGAGCGCCACCGCCGAGGACGGCGTCAACGACGGGTGGGCGCACAGGAAGTAGAGCTGCAACGTGTCGTCCAGCTCGGCCGCCGGCCCGGGCTCCGGCTCCCGCTCGACCTGGTCCTCCCGCCGTCGGCGGGCGGTGTCCGCCCGGGCCGCGTCGAGGAACTTCCGCCAGGCGACGGTGACCAGCCAGCCCTTGGGATCCCTCGGCCGATCGCGCTCCCAGACGCGCACCGCCTCCACCAGCGCCTCCTGCACGGCGTCCTCGGCCGCCGCGAAATCGGCTCCGCGGCGGACGAGAACACCGAGCACACCTGGGGTGAGGCTCCGGATCAGGGCCTCGTTCATCGGGGAGGTCACTCCGTGATGGTCGGCGGCATGGCCAGGAACGGACGGAGCTCCAGCCACTCGTGGATCGGTTCGCCCCCGGCTCCGGGGGCCGCGGACAGCTCCCCGGCCAGCTCCAGCGCGCGCTCGTAGCTGTCGACGTCGATCACCATCCAGCCGGCGATGAGGTCCTTGGTCTCGGCGAACGGACCGTCGGTCACCGGCGGACGCCCCTCGCCGTCGAACCGGACCCACGTCCCCTCCGGGGCGAGCGCCTGGGCGTCGACGAACTCACCGGTCTGCTCCAGCCGGGCCGCGAAGTCCTGCATGTACTTGATGTGCGCCGTGACCTCCTCCGGCGTCCACTGGTCCATCGGCGCGCAGTCGATCGGCGCGGGGCCACCGCGGTAGTGCTTGAGCAGCAGGTACTTGGCCATCGTGCTTCTCCTTCGGTGCTGGTGCGACCCATTGTGGCCGCGTCCACCCCGGGGACGGAGCAGGTGAAGGGTTCTCGACACGGCCGGCCAAGATCTTTTCCGGGATCCCCCGCTCCCCCGTTCCCGTCCCCCGAGTGCCGCTTTGCTGGATCCCGTTTCCGCCGGAAACGCGAAAAGGCCCACCCGGAAACCCGGGTGGGCCTTTTCTGAAGAATTGTTCGGCGGCGTCCTACTCTCCCACAGGGTCCCCCCTGCAGTACCATCGGCGCTGTGAGGCTTAGCTTCCGGGTTCGGAATGTAACCGGGCGTTTCCCTCACGCTATGACCACCGAAACACTATGAAACTGTCGACCCGCCGACAAGGCGGTCGTTGTTTCAGAACAACACAGTGGACGCGAGCAACTGAGGACAAGCCCTCGGCCTATTAGTACCGGTCAACTCCACCCCTTACAGGGCTTCCATATCCGGCCTATCAACCCAGTCGTCTACTGGGAGCC